>CAVHNP010000039.1:0-21259 GCA_963637505.1 Prevotella sp. CAG:279 | reverse complement strand
AAAAAAGCACGGAGATGCGCAGCTCGCGGTATGTCGTGTTGCGAAGCAATGCGACCAAGTGGGAGCTGAGCTTATGAAGCGTTCGTCATTAGGCGCTTCGCATTCCGCTCGCGCGCGGGCGTATGCGCAAGCGCATACTTTTTACAAACAGAGGAAGGTCATTTGAAATTTCTATTATGAGGAAAAGGGAAAGCGATGAAAGAATGGGAAAAGGCGCAGAAGGGTTATTTGTATGATGCAAACTACGATCAGGAAATCGTAGAGGCAAGAACGCGTTGTGCGGATCTTTGTTATGAGTTCAACCATTGTAAGCCTTCCGATACGAAGAAGCAGAGAGAATTACTGGAGGAAATATTGGGAGAGATAAAGGGTGATCCGGTGATCACAGCACCCTTTTACTGCGATTATGGTTTCCATATTTCTATAGGAGAGAATTTTTATACAAATCACAATGTAACGATTCTCGACGGTGCGAAGGTCACCTTCGGAGATAATGTTTTTATTGCCCCGAATTGCGTTTTTTCTACGGCAGGTCATGCAATAGACAGCGAGCAAAGGAATAAGGGACTGGAGATAGCCCTTCCGATCACGGTGGGGGACAGCGTATGGGTCGGTGCAAATGTAACGGTACTTCCCGGAGTGACCATTGGCAGCAATACCATCATCGGGGCAGGCAGTCTGGTGAATAAAGATATTCCGGATGGTGTGATCGCAATCGGAAATCCCTGCAGGGTACTTCGTAAGATCACAGAAGAAGACAAGAAAAAATATCCGGTATTTGAGGAATGAATTGGATAAAATACATCAATTCTCTATCTACAGATCGGAAGAAATAAGGAATAAGATCATATATGTATACAGTTTTGCTGGCAGTAAAAAATAAAGAGATTCTCGAGGAACTGAAAAGACTTCGTATCTGGGGAGAGGTTACCGGATTTGAGATTTGCGAGATCACCTCGGATTTTGATCATCTGATCGAAAAAATGAGAGAGGAAAAATATCAGCTTCTTTTGCTGGAGGCAGCATCCGATAATCATGTGCTGACCCTGCTTCGAACGATCAAAAAAGAAAAATTATGCCGGGGAATTGCCCTTGTCTGTCATAATCCGGAATTTAAGATTGTAAGGAAGAGCTTCCTCTTGGGCGTAGATGATTTCCTGGCAGCTCCCTTTGAAACAAGTCAGTTTATTTCTCTTTTTAGCAGGATCGAAAATAAGGAACATGGAGAACTTGCCCAGGAGATCTGCAAAAAAGAAGAACTTTTGACTTATTTCGAAAAGACAGATCCTGCAGTGAAGGACTATTTGGATAAGCTCTTATATTCTGCTTTGTCGGACTACCGTGATCTGTCGGAATCTTTTGCTTATCTGAAAAGGATCATGACAGATGTTTTGACAGAACTTTTTGAACAGTACAGCTGGCTGAATCATTATTTTGATCGGGAGGATTACCTTTTACCGGAAGAAGAGGATGCCGATTATGAAGAAATGATACAAAAGAGTGTTGATTCTTTTTATGAATTTTTTCAGGAGTTTTTCGACTTATATCCCTCTCATGGGGAGGAAGTAGAAGAGATCCTTCTTTATATTCTGGACAGGCCGGACTCCGACCTGAGACAGAAGACCATTTCGGAAGAGCTGCATATGAACCGTTCCTATCTCAGTATGATCTTTGCTGCCCAGTCAGGGCAGAATTTTGTAGATTACATTAATGTTGTAAAAATGAAGCGGGCTGCTTTCCTTCTGAAGCATACAGATATGAAGATCATTGACATAGCAGGGAGACTGGACTTCAAAGATATGGGCTATTTCTTGAAAAAATTCAAGGCAAAATTCGGTGTTACTCCTTCCCAGTACAGGATTCCGGAGACCTATGATTTCCAAATCTAAGTGATAAGACAATAGAATAGGGTATAGAACAGAGGATAGCAATTCCACAAAAAAGGCTGAGATATTCTGCAAAGGATCAGAGCGTGTTTCTGATTCGGTAGAATATCTCAGCCTTTGCCGTACTGCAAAGTGTGATGATATGCGTGCAAAAGACGGTAGTGAGGCTTCCGTAGGGAGCCGCAGTCTGCGCGAATAAGCCGCCTGCGACGAGTAGGAACGGGACATGCGGCACAATTATGCATCACGCTATGCGTGATACTAAGCGTTCTTCGAACGCTTGGTGCCGCTGTGCATCATATCGCTGTCGCGATATGATATGTAATGAAGCGTGTCTTTGCGGCATATCTCACACCTGCAGTATAAGAGTCAATCGATATAGTAGTGTGCGTCTTAGATCCGGCAGAATCATTCTCGGCCTTTTGTTTGTAAGATTTTGTTCTATAACCCTGTAGAAAATGGATATTACAGAATTCCCACGGGAATACTATGAAAAATGTCAAACAAAAATCCCATGGAAAATAAATAGACAGGATTCTAAAGAGAGAAAAGCGAAAAAAGCTTATAACATAGAAAAGCAAAACAGCAAAAGTTAGGAGATGACCTTATGAGAAAGAAATTTACAAAATTTGCTTCCAAAAGAAAAAGATTTGCAGCGGCAGGCCTTGCAGCCCTTATGGCTTTGACAATGGCAGGCTGTGGTAATACAGCAGCATCAGATAAAAGCAGCCAGACCTCTTCAGATTCCTCTGCATCCGCAGATGCAGAAGCCTTGAATCAGACAGATCATTTGAATATTGCGGTTCAGCCGATTCCGGGCTATCTGCCCCTGCAGCTTCTGCAGGATAAGGGCTGGGTAGAGGAAGCCTTGAAGGAAGCCGGATATGACAATGTCGAAGTGACCTATACCGAGTTTGAGTCAGGCCCGCCTGAGAATGAGTCCTTTGCTTCCGGTGCTCAGGATATTGGTGTGATGGGAAATGTCCCGACAATCTCAGCGGCAGCGGCAGGACAGGCCAGAACAATCCTGGGTGTTGCCTATAACGGCGAAAAGACAGAGGCGATTCTGGTTCCGGAAGATTCGGAGATCACATCCGTAGAAGAATTAAAGGGGAAGAAGATCGGTCTGGTGATCGGTTCGATCGCCCAGGATTTTGTAGAACGCCTCCTGGATCAGGAAGGTCTTAGCGATGACGATGTAGAGCTGGTGAATCTGGCATCTACAGAGCAACAGAATGCCCTTGCGACCAGCCAGGTGGATGCCATTGCGGTTTGGCAGCCTATGATCGCTCAGGTAGAAGCAGCAGGAACAGGCAAGGTGCTTGTGGATGGAACAGGTGTTTATAAATGCGAGAACCTGATTTCCGGAAATACAGATTATATCAATGAGAATCCGGAAATTGTTCAGATCTTTATGGAACAGTATGCAAGAGCAGCTGCAGAGGTTGCCAAGGATACAGCAGGCTATTCAGAAGAATATGCCGAGAAGTTCAGCCTGGATGCTGACATTGTAAATGCAACGATTTCAGATATGAATTTCCAGATTTCCATTACAGAGGAAGACATCGAGGATTTCCAGAAGACAGCCGACTGGCTCTATGAATCCGGAAATGTGAAAACACAGATTACAGCAAAAGATATCGTAAATACAAGCTTTGCCAACAGTGACAGCGTGGCAGAGGCTCTGGAGAACTAAGCAGAATGAAAGACTATAGCAAAAAAATTGCTGCATTTGCAGAAAGCTGGATCCTGATCCTGGTTCTACTTCTGATCTGGGGGCTTTACGGAGCCAGCGGAAAGATCAATACCCTGATCATGCCATCCCTGGGAACGGTCGTGCAGACCTTTCTCAGCGGGATTGCGGACGGAAGCCTCCTCCTTTCCCTTGGCATCAGTATCAAAAGAGTCCTCACGGGATATGTAATCAGCGGTCTGGCCGGCATCGCCTTAGGCATTGTGATCGGACTTTCCAGACATATGCAAAGAATAACGAATCTTGTGATTCAGATCTTAAGACCGATCCCGCCGATTGCCTGGATCCCTCTTGTGATCCTTTGGATGGGAATCGGCGAAACTTCAAAAGTATTCCTGATCTTTCTGGGTGGCTTTTTCCCGGTTTTGATCAATGTAACAGACGGGATTCGTTATACGGATAAGAAGCTGACAGAGGTTGCAGCGGTAATGGAAACCCCGAGAAAAAAATACATTACCCAGCTTGTCATTCCGGCGGCGATGCCCTCTATCTTTACCGGCCTTCGCGTCTCCCTCGGCAGCTGCTGGACCTGCGTTGTTGCAGCCGAGCTTGTGGCATCGACAAGCGGTATCGGCTATATGATCTCGAATGCAAGAAATTTCGGTCAAATGGATGTGGTGATCGTCGGTATGCTGGCGATCGGTATCGTTGGTAAGATCATGGACGTGATCCTGAACAAGATCGGTAATCGGATCCTGGCCTGGAATGAGTAAGGAGGAGACTGGTTTTGACAACAGTATTTGAAGGACAAAAGGAATATAAGGGAGTCTATCCGGCTGATGTTGAATTTAACAGCCCCTCCTACATACAAGTACAGCATCTGAAAAGAACTTTCCAAAAGGAAGGGGAAAAGGGCAGAAAGCAGAAGGAAGAGCTTCTGGTTCTGGATGATATCAACTTTTCCATTCTGAAAGGGGAGTTCATCTGCATTGTAGGCGGAAGCGGCTGTGGAAAAAGTACCATGCTTCGTGCAATGGCAGGCCTGGATCCCGATTATGAAGGAAAGATCCTAATCGACGGCAAGGAAGTGCGTACTCCCAAAAAAGAGAGAGGCATGGTTTTTCAGGAGGCGAGATTATTTCCCTGGCTTACCGTAGAAGAAAATGTCGTATTTGCCCTGAATGAAGGAAGTCCGGAGGAGAAAAAAGAGAAGGCGAGAAAATGTCTGGAACTGGTTGGCCTTTCCGGCTTTGAAAAGAGTCTTCCCAAGCAGCTGTCCGGAGGTATGGCACAAAGAGCCAATATTGCCCGTGCTCTGGTCAATAATCCTTATATTTTATTTCTGGATGAGCCCTTTGGTGCCCTGGATGCTTTTACCAAGATTCAGCTGCAGAACGAGCTGTTGAATATCAAAAATAAAGAAAAAAGCACCATGATCATGGTAACACATGATATTGAAGAGGCAGTTTATCTGGCAGATCGGATCATTGTGATGGATAAGAATCCGGGTAGAATCAAAAATATCGAAATTGTGGATCTGCCGAGACCGAGAAACCGAAATGATTATGACTTTGTAAGAATCAGACAGAAAATTTACAGCTATTTCTTCCAGAGAAAGGAAATTCAGGAAGAATACAACATCTGATGATAGAGCGAATTTAAGTAGAAGGGATATGAAAAGATGTCTGTTGTATTATCGCCGCAGGAAGAGCGGATCAAAGAAAATGAAGGAAAGATTGTTTTTTACAGTGAATATGGAAAATCCCGAGCACAGAAGATTTATGACAGCTTCAGTGAAAGCAAGTCTTATGTAGATGTGCAGAGGGCAAAATATTTTACAGAATCCTTTAAAGAAACGGAAGGACAGCCCCTGCCTCTTCGCTGGGCAAAGGCCCTTTACCATATTGCTGAGAAGATTGAGGTTTACATTGAAGAGGATCAGCTGATCGTAGGAAGAGTGGGCAGAGACGGAAAGTATGGCTTGATCTACCCAGAGCTGGACGGCTGCTTCCTCAAGCAGTTTGTCCATCAGGCAAAGGACAGGACAGAGTCTCCCTTCGAGATCGAAGAAAAAGATGTCAAGATCATTGAAGAAGAGATTGCCCCTTACTGGAAGGGAAAAACCTATTATGAGGAATTGTCCCAGTCCTTCCCGGAGGATGTTTTAAAGGTAACCTATGATCCGGAAGACCGTTTTTCCTCCCGCTATATCGTAAACGAATCCTCTGCCTGGCGTTCTGCCCTCCAGTGGGTACATGATTATAAAAAGGGCATTGATGAAGGCTTTGCGGCCATTAAAAAACAGGCAGAGAAAGCGATCGCTGAGCTGGATGAGATGAATCCGGTAGAATCTGTCGATAAAAGAGCCTTTTACGAAGCGGTTACGATCACCTGTGATGCCATTATCTTATGGGCACACAGACATAGTGAGAAGGCAGCAGAGCTTGCGGAAAAAGAAGAAAATCCGACAAGAAAGCAGGAACTTCTTGAGATTGCCAGAGTGACCAAAAAGGTACCGGAGTATCCGGCAGAGAGCTTTTATGAGGCTCTGCAGTCCCAGTATTTTATCCAGATGTTTTCCCGAATTGAGCAGAAGACCGGTGCAACCATTTCCAACGGTCGTATGGATCAGTATCTCTGGCCCTATTATGAAAGGGATCTTAAGGCCGGTAAAATCGATCCGGAAAAGGCAAAGGAACTCTTTACCTGTGTTTGGCTGGGCATGGCTCAGTACCAGGATCTTTATATCAGCCCGGCAGGCGTAAAATTCAATGAAGGCTATGCACACTGGGAGGCGGTGACCATTGGCGGTCAGGATCAGAACGGGAATGATGCAACCAATGAGCTTTCCTATATTCTTCTGGAAAATAAGAGGGAATTTCCCCTGAATTATCCGGATCTTGCGGCAAGAATTCATGCCGGATCGCCGGAAAGATTTCTTCAGGCAGTTGCCGAGACAATTAAGGAAGGAAGCGGCTTCCCCAAGCTCTTGAATGATGAAGAGATCATTTCTTCCCTTTTGGCACATGGAGCAGACTTTGCAAATGCAAGGGACTATTCCGTATCAGGCTGTACAGAGATCCGTATGCCGAATCTGGATACCTTTACCACAGCCTGCCCCTGGATCAATCTCGGCTCCATCCTGGAGCTGACCCTGAACAACGGCCGGATGAAGAAATACGGAGAAGAGCTGCTGACGATCGAGACAGGAGATCCACTCAGCTTTCAGACCTATGAGGAACTGGAAGAGGCCTTCTTCAAGCAGGAAGAATATATCCTGAAAATGGCGTTTAAGCAGCAGTATATTGCAAACCGTCTGCATGCAAGACACTTTGCTTCTCCTTTCGGATCTGCCTTACATGCCCTTTGCATGAAAGAAGGAAAGGATCTGCATAGCGAGCATATCGAGGGTGGCGTTGATATCGGTTTTTTTGACTTTATCGGATTCGGAACCGCAGCAGACTCCCTGGCCGCTTTGAAAAAGACTGTTTTCGAAGACAAAACAGTCAGCATGAAGGAAGTGTTAGAAGCGCTGGATGCTAATTTTGATAAATACGAAATCGTCCGGCAGAGACTCCTGCATGCACCCAAATACGGCAATGACGATCCCTACGCAGATGAAATCGCGAAAAAGATTGACCGTTTCGGCGTAAAATTTGGAGAAGCCTATTCCAAGTATCTGGGCGTACAGATGGATCTTCGTTATGTATCCCAGTCCTCAAATGTTCCCTTCGGAAGTGTTGTTGCGGCAAGCCCGAACGGAAGATATGCCTGGACAGCGCTTTCAGACGGAGCATCTGCTTCTCAGGGTGCGGATACAAAAGGACCGGCTTCCGTTCTCCTTTCCAATCATCACACCAAGAACAGCGATCTGAAGAATCGTGCTTCCAGACTTCTGAATATTAAGATGAGTCCGGCCAGTGTGGCAGGAGAGGCAGGAACAGAAAGGCTGATTGCCTTTATTAAGGCCTGGAGAGATCTGAAATTATGGCATTTACAGTTTAATATTATTAATCAGGAAACCCTTCTTGACGCTCAGAAGAATCCGGAGAATTACAGAAGCCTGCTGGTGCGTGTTGCTGGTTACAGTGCTTACTTTGTACAGCTTTCTCCGAATCTTCAGGATGATATTATTCTCAGAACGGAGAATGAATCCTTCGGAGCTTAGAGAAGGGAAAAGAGACAGAGGTGAAGCATATTTTGAAAAATACAGGTATTATTTTCAATATTCAGCATTTTTCCATCCACGATGGCCCCGGAATCAGGACAGTTGTTTTTTTGAAAGGCTGTCCCCTCCGCTGCAAATGGTGTGCGAATCCCGAGTCTCAGGATCCAAATCCGGAACTCGCCTGGACAAAAGGCGACTGCATCAATTGCAGGTGCTGCCTTCATGATCTTCCGGAATTAGAAACAGAATTCGATGACAGTCAGGGGATCTGCTGGAATAATCAGATCCGCATAGAGGAAGAGCAGGCAGCAAAAGTGAAAAGATGCTGCCCCTCGGAAGCCCTGCATGTGATCGGAGAAAGAAAAAGCGTAGAGGAAATCCTGGAGCAGGTGGAGAAGGATATCAGCTTTTATAAGACAAGCGGAGGGGGTATGACCCTATCCGGCGGAGAACCCCTGATGCAGCCGGAATTTTCCCTGAGCCTGCTCAAAGAGGCAAAGAGAAGAAAGATGCATACCTGCATGGAAACCGCCGGTCTGATATCCTGGGATAAATTTTATCCGATTCTACAGGAATTAGACCAGCTGATCATAGATGTGAAATGCTTTTCTTCGGAGAAGCATAAAGAAGGAACAGGCCTTGGGAATGAGCTGATCCTGGAGAATCTAAAAAAGATCAGGGAACATTTTCCTGATCTGCCAATTCTGGTCAGAACACCCGTCATTCCCGGATTTAATGATGAAGAGGAGGAGATAAGACAGATCGCAAAGCTTACAAAGGAACTGAATTGTGACTATGAATTATTAAAATACCACAAGTTAGGTCAACCCAAATATGAGTCCCTCCATCGAAGCTATCCTATGGGGGAGGAAGAATTATCAGAAGAAAAATTTAAAAAATTAAAAGAAATACTTTGCTAAAAAAGCTCCTCTTGCAAAAGAGGAGCTTTTTTAGCAAAATATGATACAATCAAAAGCATGGAAATGCATGTCAGTGAGAGGTATAGTATGGCCCGCAAGGAAAAAGCAGAAAACACAGGGATCCGCTTCGGCAGGATCGCAGCTCTTTACTATGAGATGAAGGGAGAAAAACTGCCCAATCAGATGGAAATGATCGAATGCTTTTTTCCCGGTCTTGTGATCCATACAAAAGCTTCTGACGGACAGACCAAGATCGCAGCCGAGTTTGTCGACAGCGATTGCCAGATTCAGGCAGTCCGCTATAAAGGAAAACTCTATTCCGGTGACAGCAAAAGAGTCTCCCAGATTCTGGGCAGGCTGACCGGTACGGCAGCCGGCAATCAGGAAAAAGAAAGAAAATCTGCCGAGCTGATCCAAAAGAATCTGGCTTTGCGTTTTGCAGAGGATATGGAGCTGACGCCGACCCTGCAGGAGAATATGGCTTCTTTGCTTTGGGATTTTGATGACGAGGAGCTTGATATTTTCTGGGATGAGACGATAAATCTGATCTCGGAGCTGACAAAGGAGAGAAGAATGATGGATGGAGAAAGCTTGAGAGAAGAGCTTTTCCCCATGGATAATGAGGTCTTTGATGATCTGATCTATAATGCAGCCTATCAGATAGAACTGAGAAGCTTTCAGGGGCTTTGTAATGCTTATCTTTGGCTTTTGGTAGGCGGTCTTCTAAGAAATGCGGCAGGACGGGTACTTCGTTTTTATGATAGTTCCTTTCTTGCGATCCGCAGGCAGATCAGTGAAAACGGAGAATTAGAAGATAAGCTGAATAATCTTTTCTTTCCGGAGGAGTATGAATACACCTATTCCGGCAATGACCTTTATAAGCGTTTTCCCGGGGTGGAATGGTATTGTGATGAATGTAATTCCTATCTGAATAAACAGGAAGGTTTTGATGACAGACTCCCGGAATGGAGCTGTCAAAATTGCGGCTATGTCAATAGACTGGATATCGAGGAAATCTATGATAATGAAGAAGATGCCCAGAACGAAGTTCGTCCGACGGATCCTGTTAAGTTTGCAGATGCTCTGGAAAGACGCAGGATCGAATTAGAAGAAGAGGCAGAAGACAGAAGAAAGAGAGAAGAAGGAAAAGAAGATGAAACATCTTGAATTTGGCAAGGGAGAAAAGCCTTTTGTGATCATTCCGGGTCTAAGTATTCACAGCATTATGAATCTGGGAGCGGAGATTGAGGCTGCTTATCGGGATTTTACGGAAGAATACCGGATCTATGTCTTTGACAGGAGCGAGGAATTAAAGGAAGACTGCAGGATCCGGGATCTGGCAGAAGATACAGCCCTTGCGATGAAGGAGTTAAATATCAGGGAAGCCTGTGTTTTTGGTGCTTCCCAGGGCGGCATGATGGCACAGTATCTGGCCATCGATCATCCGGAACTGGTTTCTAAACTGCTTCTGGGATCAACGCTTTCCAGACCAAGTGACAGTTTAAGAAAATCCTGTAAAGAATGGATTCACCTGGCGGAAGAAAGAGAAGAAGAAAAGCTGATTTCTGCCTTTGTGGACCGGGTTTATTCAAAGACAACATTGGAAGCATACAGGGATATTATGATCCGGGCTAATCTGGGGATCAGTGAGAGGGAATATCAGAGGCTAATTCTTCTGACAAAGGCTTGTTTATCTTTTGATTCTTATCAGGAACTTTCCAAAATCCAATGTCCGGTTCTGGTTTTAGGATCGAAGGGAGATCGGGTTCTTGGCCCGGAAGGATCGATCGAGCTGGCAGAAGCCCTGCACTGTGAGCTTTATTTATATGATGAAAGCTATGGGCATGGCGTTTACGATGAAGCAGCGGATTATAAAAGTCGTATGCGTGATTTTTTTCTCGTATAGGGAACTTCGTTCCCTATACGAGAAAAAAGCACGGAGATGCGCAGCTCGCGGTATGTCGTGTTGCGAAGCAATGCGACCAAGTGGGAGCTGAGCTTATGAAGCGTTCGTCATTAGGCGCTTCGCATTCCGCTCGCGCGCGGGCGTATGCGCCAGCGCATACTTTTTTACAAAGTAGAAATTCTTAGGAATCCTGAAAGAAGGATTCTTCTAACATGATAATAGGGAAAGGTATGAAATGAAAAAATTTAGAAAAGGAATCCTCTTTTTGATGCTGATGTTCCTTTTTTGTCTTGGAAGTCTTCTTTCTGTATCAGCAGAGAGTCTCTCAGCGGAGGATGCAGCAAAACTGGAGGTCTTAAAGGGAAAGACGGCAGGTGTTCTGACGGGAACGCCTCAAGATCAGATCATTCAGAATAATATAGAAGATGTAAAGCTTCAGTATTTCTCAACGACAACGGATCTGGCTTTGGCTCTTCAGACAAAGAAAATCGATTTTTATGCGATTTCCAGTGTGAATTATTACAATATGGCAGACCAGTATCCGGAGTTTGCTTATATTGATGTACCCTTGGTGCAGTATAGCGTGGGAACGATTTTTCCCAAAACAGAGGAGGGAGATGCCCTTCGGGAGGAGTTTGATGCCTATATTGCCGAGATAAAGGAAAGCGGAGAGCTGACAGAACTTCAGCAATACTGGCTTTATCCCAAAGACTGGCAGAATATTGACCTGCCCCAGACCGGTGAAAAAGGAATTCTGAAGCTGGCAACGCCGAATACCCAGATTCCCTTTTCTTTTATGCTTCATGATAAGAATGTGGGCTTTGATATTGCAATCATAGCAGGTTTTTGTCAGGAATATGGCTATGGCCTTTCCATTGATAACGTGGATTTTGCCGGTGCCTTAAGCGGTATTACAACTGGAAAATATGATCTGGCAGCAGGGCAGATTTCCTGGACAGAGGAAAGAGCAGAGAGCGTTAATTATTCGGATTTTTATTATGTCCAGGACATTGTTGCCATCGTGAATACGGAGGTGATTGAGAGCCCGGATCTGGTGAATGCTTCTGATGAGTTAGAAAAGCTGGATAAGAGTCAAGATCGTGCTACTTTAGAGTCAGCCGATGCGGCAGGCAGTGATGCAAGCGGTGACGCAGGCAGTGCGATGACAAAAGAGAATAAGGGGAATCAGAGCGGGAAAAGAACGATCGCCGAGAGCATTCACAGAAGCCTGATCGAGGAAAACCGTTGGCTCAGTGTGCTGCATGGTCTTTTGGTGACTCTTTTGATCACCCTGGGAGGCTTTCTTCTTGCCAACCTTTTAGGTGCTCTTTTCTCTGCGATGAGCCTGTCAAAAAAGAAGGGCTTCCATATCCTTAGCTCGGTTTATTCTGCTCTTATGCAGGGACTGCCGGTGGTTGTGATCCTCATGCTTCTTTATTATGTGGTCTTTGCTCATTCAAAGATCAGCAATATCCTGGTGGCGATCATCGGTTTTGGTCTTGTCTTCGGTGCCTACATGGCACAGCTTTTTGAAAGCGGAATATCCGGCGTGGATAAGGGACAGATGGAAGCTGCGCTGGCGATCGGATTTACCAAAAGACAGACCTTCCATTATGTTGTGATTCCCCAGGCGGTTCGTGCCATTTTGCCGGCTTATTTTTCAAATCTGATCAGCCTGATGAAGGGAACCGCGGTAGTTGGCTATATTGCCGTAACGGATCTGACCAGAGTGGGAGATATTATACGAAGCAATACTTATGAGGCCATTGTTCCTCTGCTTACGATTGCGGTCGTTTATTTCCTGATCACAGTACTGATCTTTCTGCTCATGAATGGCATTCGGAAAAAGCTCCTGTCAAGGGAAAGCAAGAGGGCGGTCATCAAAGGGAAAAGAGGTGTAAAGGCATGATTTCAATCAGACATATGGAAAAAGCATTCGGAGAGCATATCGTTTTGAAGGATATCAATGCAGAAATAAAGAAGGGAGATGTCGTTTCAATCATCGGGCCCTCCGGCAGTGGTAAGTCCACCCTTCTTCGCTGCCTGAACCGTTTGGAAGAACCGACAGGGGGAAGCGTTCTGGTAAATGGGATTGATGTCGGGCAAAAAGACTATAAGATCAACCTTCTTCGTCAGAAAATGGGCATGGTTTTTCAGAGCTATAATCTTTTTAGTCACTTAAATGTGATCGAGAATCTGATGTTCGCCCCGATGAAGCTTTTGGGATGTTCTGAGGAAGAAGCTTATCAAAGAGGAATGCAGCTGCTTCGAACAGTAGGTCTCGAAGATAAGGAAGAAAGTTATCCGGACGAACTTTCCGGCGGTCAGAAGCAAAGAATTGCCATAGCCAGATGTCTGGCCATGGAGCCGGAGGTCATTCTCTTTGATGAACCGACCTCAGCCCTGGATCCGACTATGGTAGGAGAGGTTCTGGCTGTATTAAAAAGGCTGGCGCAGGAGGGGATGACCATGATCATTGTGACCCATGAAATGCGTCTGGCAAAAACAATTTCCAGCAGAGTTTTTTATCTGGATCAGGGAATCATTTATGAAGAGGGTAGTCCGGAGGAGATTTTTGAACATCCGCAGAAGGAAAGAACAAGGCTCTTTGTAAAAGGACAGAATCTTTTCCGCAGCAGCTTTTGCAGGAATGAGCTGGATTATCTTGGTCTGATCAGCCAGATCAATGAATTTGCTGTCAAAAAGATGTTTTCTCCGAGATTGGTTCGAAATATCGAAAAGGCAATCGAAAAGGCTTATCTGGCAAAAATTCTTCCCTACCTCAAGGAGGAGACAAAAATGGATTTTAGCCTGGAATATAAAGAAAAGGAAGAAAGCGTTCTTCTTCGCTTTTCCTGGGAAGATGTGCTTCTTGAGGAACTTCAGCATACGGAAAAGCTGGAAGAGGAACTGAAGGAGAAGGGACTTAAAGAAGCGAAGTTCTCCTATGAGGAAGGAAAAAATCATCTCTTACTGGAGATTGGCGGAGAATAAAGCAATTGCTTTTGCAGTCCGGATCTGGAAAAAGCAGTAGCTCTGCTATTCTTCTGCTTTTGCAAAAAGAAGGATTGACAAAAAAGAAAAATTCATTGATAATTCTTAACAATAAATATTACTGATAAGAAAGGAAGGATGAAGATGAATCAGCTGACAGAAAAAGTATTTTATATTGGTGTAAATGATCATGATATCGATCTCTTTGAGGGTCAGTATATTGTTCCCAATGGCATGGCCTATAATTCTTATTTGATCAAGGATGAGAAAAGCTGTGTCATGGATGCGGTAGATATTCATAAAGCAGAGGAATGGCTGGCTAACATTGAGGAAGTTCTGGAGGGAAAGAGCCCGGATTATCTTGTGGTTCAGCATATGGAGCCGGATCATGCAGGTTCGATCGAGGTCTTTGCGAAGAAGTATCCGGAGGCAAGTATTGTTTCCAATAAAAAAGCCTTTGTGATGATGAAGCAGTTCTTCCCAGAGATGAAACTAAAGAATAGCATTGAAGTGGGAGAAAAGGACAGTCTCGAGCTTGGCAGCCATAGTCTGAACTTTATCATGGCGCCGATGGTTCACTGGCCGGAGGTAATGGTAAGTTATGATACATGCGATAAGATCCTTTTCTCAGCAGATGGCTTCGGAAAATTCGGTGCCCTTGATGTAGAAGAAGACTGGGCTTGTGAAGCAAGAAGATATTACATTGGCATTGTCGGAAAATACGGAAAGCCGGTACAGGCGCTTCTGAAAAAGGCAGGAGGATTGGACATTCAGATGATCTGCCCTCTGCATGGTCCGGTATTAAAAGAAAACCTGGGTTACTATCTTGGCCTCTATGATACCTGGTCAAGCTACCGTCCGGAGAGTCAGGGCGTGATGATCTTTTATGCTTCCGTATACGGAAATACAAAGAAGGCAGCAGAATTGCTCTGCGAGAAACTGGTAAAAGAAGGCGTAAAAGCAGAAGCAGTCGATCTGGCTAGATCGGATATGGCAGAATGTGTGGAGGATGCCTTCCGTTATGATACGATCGTACTTGCTTCCCTTACCTATAACGGAGATGTATTCCCCTTTATGAGCTATTTTATTCATAATCTTCTGGAAAGAGACTACCAGAATAGAAGGATCGGCATCATTGAGAACGGCTCCTGGGCGCCGACAGCCGCAAAGGTAATACAGAAAGCCTTTGAAAAGAGCAAGGAGATCACCTTCTGTGAAAATATGGTCAGCATCAAATCAGCCATAAATGCAGAAACAGAAAAAGAAATCGATGCTCTGGCCAAAGAACTGATCGCAGCCTACAAATAAAGAACTTGCTCCGCAGGATCGCGCTGCAGCGATCTGTCGTGTTGCGAAGAAATACGACCAAATACAAAACCTTTATCATTTTTCCTATAAAGGAGGGATGATAAAGGTTTTTTATCTGTCAAATTCAACAAAAAAAGAGGGAAAGATTTGGTGAATGTTTTTGACGGAAAATGATTGAACGTGAAAGAACCTAGGCGTATAATCAAAACATCAGATGACGGAATATGAATGATAATGAAAGAAAGTGGGAGAAAGCGGTCAGGAGGGAGTTATGCTTTCGGAGGAAAGACAGAAAATTATTTTGGAAATGCTGGAAAGCAAAGGATCTGTAGAAGGAACGGAGCTGATGGCAGCCTTAGATGCATCTGAATCAACCATCCGGCGGGATCTGAATGCGATGGATGAAGCGGGACTTTTGATCAAGGTTCATGGCGGCGCGATCGCAAAGAAAGAGCAAAGCTATGTCACAAGAGACCGTGATCTGGAGGATAAAAGATCCATCCATACCGAGGAAAAAAGAAAGATTGCCGCCTATGCGGCAGCTCTGATCCAGGATGATGATTTTGTCTATATGGATGCCGGAACGACAACAGAGCTGATGATCGATTTTATTCAAAGTCAGCATGCGACCTTTGTTACAAATGCGATCAATAATGCAAGAAAGCTTACGCAGAAGGGCTTTAAGACCTTCCTTCTCGGCGGAGAGTTCAAATCCGTCACAGAAGCGATCGTAGGAGAAGAGGCAATTGCCAATATCGAAAAATATAATTTTACAAAGGGCTTTTTCGGTGTAAACGGAATCACCAAAAAAAATGGTTTCACGACACCGGAGATCAAGGAAGCAATGATCAAGAAGAGGGCCATGTTTTCTTCAAAGGAGGCTTATATGCTGGCTGACAGCAGTAAGTTTGGTGAGATTTCACCGGTTTCCTTTAACAGAATACAGTCCGCTAAGATCATTACCGATGCCTGCCCTAAGGAATTTGAGGACCTGGACAATATTATTGTTGTGCAATAGGAGAGAGGAGAAATGGTTTATACAGTTACCTTTAACCCTTCCCTGGATTACATCGTAGATGTACCGGATTTTAAGGAGGGAAGGACAAACAGAACCAGCAGGGAACTGATCTATCCCGGCGGAAAAGGAATCAATGTTTCCATCGTTCTTCGAAATCTTGGGATTGATTCCGTTGCTTTGGGTTTTGCAGCCGGCTTTACCGGAGAAGAAATCAAGCGTCTTATGGCAGAGTCCGGTGTGAAAAATGATTTCATCACCTGTGAGGAAGGAATTTCCCGAATTAATCTCAAGATCAGAAACATTGACGGAACAGAGATCAACGGAATGGGACCGAAGATCGGCCAAGAGGATATCGATAAGCTTTACGAAAAGCTGGATAAGCTGTCAGACGGAGATATCCTCATCCTTGCAGGCAGTATTCCGGCCAGCATGCCGGAGACCATGTATATGGATATCCTTGAACATTTATCAGATAAAAAGCTGGATATCGTTGTAGACGCGACGAAGGATCTGCTGATGAATGTCCTTCGCTATCATCCCTTCCTGATCAAGCCGAATAATCACGAGCTGGGAGAGATCTTCGGCCTGGAACTTAAGACCGAAGAAGAGCTGATATCTTATGCAGGAAAACTGCAGGAGCTTGGCGCCAGAAATGTTCTGGTATCCATGGCCGGAGACGGAGCCCTGCTACTGACAGAAAAGGGAGAGGTCTATCGGGCGCAGACACCGAAGGGAAAACTGGTGAATGCAGTCGGTGCCGGAGATTCCATGGTAGCAGGATTTGTAGCAGGCTATAAGAAAACAGAGAGCTATGAAAATGCCTTTTATATGGGTTTATGCACCGGTTCGGCATCTGCTTTTTCGGAAAAACTTGCAACAGAGGCAGAAGTAAAAGCCCTGCTGCAGCAGATCGGACGGGAGAATGCATTTGCCTAAAAGGATAGAGAGCAAAAGATAGCTTTTAAGGCCAGAGGCTTTGACTGATCATAAAAAGTAAATTGAAGCAGGTAATACAATCAAATGATTAAAGGAGGAGAGCAATGAGAGTAAAAGATCTGCTTTCTGCAGTGTCCATTGACTTACATGGGACTGCTGCAACGAAGGAAGAGGCAATCAGAAAATTAGTAGATCTGATGGTCAAAAGGGGAAATATTTCAGATAGGGATGTCTATGAAAAGGGCGTTTTTCTGAGAGAAGAGGAAGGCTCTACAGGAATCGGCGAAGGAATCGCAATTCCTCACTGCAAGTCAGATACCGTTACTGCACCGGGACTTGCTGCTATGCTGGTACCGGGTGGCGTAGATTTTGATTCTCTTGACGGAGAGCCGGCAGATCTCTTTTTCCTGATCGCTGCACCCAATACAGAGGATAATGTTCACCTTGAGGTACTGAGCCGTCTTTCCATGCTTCTGATGGACGAGAATTTCCAGAGTGATCTGAGAAATGCAGCTTCTCCGGAAGAATTTCTGGCTGTGATCGATGCGGCAGAAAATGTAAAGGAAGAGGCAGACGAGGCAAAGGCAGAGAAGGCAGCTGAGAGCACAGGCTATGATGTCATTGCGGTTACAGCCTGCCCGACCGGTATTGCCCATACCTATATGGCAGCAGAAGCGCTGGAAAAATCAGGCGAAAAGTTGGGCATTAAGGTAAAGGTTGAGACAAGAGGTTCCGGCGGAGCCAAAAATGTCCTGACCGAGGAAGAGATCAAGAATGCCAAGGGCGTTATCATTGCCTGTGATACCAAGGTTCCGATGGAACGATTTGCAGGAAAGCACCTCCTTGAAGTAAAGGTTGCAGATGGAATCAAGAAGAGCGATGAGCTGGTAACAAAGGCGGCAGCAGGTGATGTACCGATTTACACAGCTACAGCGGGAGAAAGCAGCGAAGAAAGCACAAAATCAGCAGGCAGCGTAGGACACCAGGCCTATACCCATCTGATGAGCGGTGTATCCCATATGCTTCCCTTCGTCATTGGCGGAGGTATCCTGACAGCACTTGCCTTTTTGGTTGATACCCTGATGGGCTATGGTGCCATCGGTTCTGCCTTTGGTTCGGCAACACCGATTTCCGCTTTTCTGAAATATAACGGCGGCCTTGCAATGGGCGTTATGGTTCCGGTACTTGCCGGCTATATCGCATACTCGATTGCGGACAGACCCGGTCTTGCAGTCGGTTTCCTAGGCGGTCTCCTTGCAGCAAATGGTAACGCTTTAGTATCTGCTTATGACTGGGGTGAATTAAATGGCTTTGCAAAATTCGTAGAACGCTTTGCCTTTGTTGCAGATAACGGCGGAAATACAGTATCCGGTTTCCTCGGTGGTATTGCGGCAGGTTTTTTGGCAGGTTTCACGATCCTATTCCTGAAGAAGATTACGGCGAATTTCCCCAAATCCTTAGAGGGCATCAAGCCGATCCTGATCTATCCTCTGGTAGGTATGTTTATTGTAGCGATCATTATGACCTTCATCCTGAATCCGATCATCGGTCTGATCAATACAGGACTCAGTGACATGCTGACAGCTCTTTCCAATACCGGTATGATCTGGCTTCTGGGTCTGATCGTTGGCGGAATGATGGCAATCGATATGGGCGGCCCCATCAACAAGGCAGCTTATGTATTTGGAACAGGTATGCTGGCAACAGCTGCGGATTATGTAGCAGCCGGTGCAGCACAGACAGATCCTAAGGTTCAGGCCTGCTATATCGCTATGGCAGCGGTTATGATCGGTGGTATGGTTCCCCCGATCGGTATTGCACTTGCCTGCATCTTTTTCCCGAAGAAGTTTACAGCAGCCGAGAGAGAAACAAAGATCACAAATATCATCATGGGCTGCTCCTTTATTACAGAGGGTGCAATTCCCTTTGCAGCAGCAGATCCGGGACATGTCATCCCCTGTACTCTGGTTGGCTCTGCCGTAGCCGGACTCTTATCCGCAAGCTTTGGCTGTACCCTGATGTCCCCGCATGGCGGCATCTTTGTATTCGCTACAGTCGGCAAGCCCCTGATGTATATCCTTGCCTGGGCAGTTGGTTCTGTTATCACCTGCGTCCTGCTTGGATTTATCAAAAAAGATGCAGAATAAGATTTTGCTTTTAAGTGAAAGCTTCATATTTTAAAATAGAAGAAAGTAATCTGCGCGAGCGGCGCAAAAGAGAGTAACATTTTATAAAACGAAAGAGAAAGGTGACAGAAATGAAAGAATTTAAGTATGTAATCACAGATCCCGAAGGAATTCACGCAAGACCGGCAAACCTTCTTGTAAAGAAAGCAGCAGGATATGCCTGCAAGGTAACGATCACCAAAGACGGTCGTGAGGTTGACGCCAAGAGAATTATGGGCGTAATGAGCCTTGCAGCAAAGAAAGATCAGGAAATCAGTATTAAGTGTGATGGTGAGGGCGAAGAGACAGCAATTGCTGAGCTTGAGACATTCTTTAAGGAGAATTTATAAGTAATGAACGTGCTTCATGGAAAAAGTGTTTTTTCGGGGATAGCGATCGGAAAGCTGTCCGTTTATCAAAGTAAGGATAAGCTGGTAAAAAGAGAAAAAGCAGAAGATGCAGACAGAGAGATTGAACGCTTCAAAGAGGCAAGAGAACTTGCAAAAGAAGAGCTTTCCGCTCTGTATGAGAAGGCCTTAAAAGAGGTCGGAGAGGCTAATGCAGCCATCTTCGAGGTGCATCAGATGATGCTGGATGATCTTGATTATGAAGAATCCATCATTAACATGATTCAGACCCAGGGCATTAATGCAGAATTTGCGGTTGCTTCAACGGGAGATAATTTCGCTGAAATGTTTGCTGCGATCGATGACGATTATATGAAAGCCCGTTCTGTGGATGTAAAGGATATTTCCAATCGCGTGATCAAGATCCTGCAGGGCGAGAGAAGTGCAGAAGGCAAGTTCGATGAGCCGGTGATTCTGGTGGCAGAGGATCTGACACCATCAGAAACGGTTCAGCTGGATAAAACAAAGGTACTTTCTTTTGTGACGAGACTCGGTTCAACGAACTCCCATACAGCAATCCTTGCCCGCACCATGAATATTCCGGCCCTGATCGGTATCAATTTTACGGAAGATATGGACGGAAAAGAGGCGATCGTAGACGGAGCAGAAGGGATTCTGATCATCGAACCGGATGAGGAGACTTTAGCTGCTTATCAGGCGAAGAAGGCAGATCTGGATCATAAGGCTCAGCTAATCCTAGAACTGAAGGGAAAGGAAAACATCACCTTAAACGGCAAAACGATTAATCTCTACGCCAATATTGGAGGCGTAGGCGATGTAGCAAGTGCCCTGACAAATGATGCAGGAGGAATCGGACTTTTCCGTTCCGAGTTCCTTTATCTGGAGAATACAGACTATCCTTCCGAAGAGGAACAGCTGAAGGCCTATCGTACCGTCCTTGAAAATATGGCCGGTAAGAAGGTAATCATCAGAACCCTGGATATCGGAGCGGATAAGCAGGTAGATTATTTCCATTTGGACAAGGAAGAAAATCCTGCCATGGGCTATCGTGCAATCCGTATCTGTCTGGATCGGGTGGATGTCTTCAAAACCCAGCTGAGAGCCCTCTTCCGTGCCGCATATTACGGTAATCTTTCCATTATGTATCCCATGATTATCTCTGTAGATGAGGTAAAAAGGATCAAGGAGATTGTCAAAGAAGTAAAGGAAGAATTAGAGAGCGAGGGCATTCCTTACGGAGAAGCCGAGCAGGGAATTATGATCGAAACACCGGCTGCTGTCTTTATGAGTAGGGAGCTGGCAGAGGAGGTTGACTTCTTCTCTATCGGTACCAATGATCTGACCCAGTATATGCTGGCCTGTGACAGACAGAATCCACATTTGGAGAATATCAATGATCCCCATCATCCGGCTGTTCTTCGAGCAATCGAGATGACCATTAAAAATGGTCATGCAGGAGGCTGCTGGGTTGGCATTTGCGGAGAGTTGGGTGCAGATACCAGCCTGACAGAAACCTTTATTAAAATGGGAGTCGATGAGCTTTCGGTAAGTCCTTCCCGCATTCTTCAGGTTCGCGAGGCGATTCGGAAGAGTGAGGCTTAGGAAAATTTAATAACTTTATTTCTACAAACAAAGGCCGAGAATGATCTGCCTAGGATCAAAAACCGTTGAAAACCCCAGTGTATATCGTGCCGCGTAAGCGGTGCGATGAAACGAAGGCGCATCCTGCGATAGCAGGATTTGGAATGCGCCGTAAGTCAGCACGCAAGAGGTGCATGGAACATGCGCCTCGAGCTTAGCATCTGCTGGGTTTTTCCGTTCGGGACTCCGGCGCCATTTTAAATCGTGCTTTGCACGATGGCGCCTCGCGTGCATCGCATCGCCAAGGCGATACGAT
>CAVHNP010000038.1:0-21999 GCA_963637505.1 Prevotella sp. CAG:279 | reverse complement strand
ATCTGCGGCACATACAGAGGCGGATATCGAAAAGACGCTTTCGGATATGCAGAAGGTAATGAAAGAGCTCTAAAGAAAGATTGATAAAATGTTCCACAGGCAGAGAATCCTGTTAGCTGGAAAGAGAAGCGGTTTGGTGAAGAAAAATGACAAAAGAAAGCAGAAAGAGGCTGGAGAAGCAGATCGATTTTATTCTGGAGATCGATAACGAAAAAAACATTTTCAGGCAGACTTCCCTGACCGGAAGAATTCGAAAGGAAAATGATGCAGAGCATGCCTGGCATATGGCAATTATGACCTATCTCCTTCGGGAATATGCAAATGCGCCCTTTGATCTGGCCCATACCATGATGATGTGCCTGATTCATGATATTGTGGAAATTGACGCCGGGGATACCTATGCCTATGATGAGGAAAACAAGAAATCCCAGAAGGAAAGAGAAGAAAAGGCAGCAGACCGGATCTTCCGTATCCTTCCGGAGGATCAGGGAAAGGAGCTGAGGGCTCTTTTCGAGGAATTTGAGGCGAATGAAACGGCAGAGGCACATTTTGCCCATGCTATGGATAACTTTCAGCCCCTCCTGCTCAATGATTCCAATGAAGGAGGAGACTGGCAGGAGCATCAGGTGACCAGAAAGCAGGTTGACGGAAGGCAGAAGGGCAGCCGGATCGGTTCAGAGCTGATCTATGAAAAGACAAAGGAAATTCTGGACAAGCACGAGGCAGCGGGTCATTTCAGAAAAGAGGATGACTGAGAAGCGGATGGAAGAAAAGAGTTTCATAGAGGATAGAAAGGAAAAGAGATGAAAAAAAGAGGACTGGTACTTTTTTTAGCAGGTCTTATGACCCTGTCTTTGACCGCATGCGGATCAAAGAAAACCCAGCCGATCAAGGCAGGAGATGAGAGTCAGAATCAGACGGCAGAGCAGACTACGGATACAGGAAGTCAGAGTCAGACGACGGAGGCAGAGGACACGAGCACATCTGCCAATATTACCCTGATGCCGGATGTGAGTGAGGAGATGACCAAGGCTTCATATTGGAGCAATTTGCAGGATCAGAATACAGGAGAAATGATTCCGGCCTCTTCTGAGCAGGTCGCAAGTAGGGAGGAGATAGAGGCCATGAATCAGGCCATGCTCTCAGACAGCGATACGGCAATGTATGATCTGGAAAATTATTCTCAGGATCTGTCTTCTCTGCCTTCTTCCTTAAGCAGCCAGGCCCAGTCGGATCTTTCTTCTTATGCAGGCTCTTATTACGATGAAAGCGGAGCAGTCATCACCCAGGATACGATCAGCAGTATCTGTTCCAATATCAGCGGAATGACCACCGGTGCTTCCCAGCAGTATGCGGTTTGCGTAAAGCGGTCAGAGCTGAAGTGCTGGCCGACAACAAAGATCATTACAGATGAAGCAGGAGATACGAACTTTGATTATTGCGTAGCCTCCTTTGTCCGCGTTAATGAGCCGGCTCTCGTTTTGGGAACCTCGGCAGACGGTGCCTTTTATTATCTGGTGACCTATACCTATAAGGGCTGGGTAGCAAAGGATGCGGTAGCCATCTGTTCTTCCGCAGAGGAATGGAAGAGTGCCTGGCAGATAGATGAGTCCTCCATGGCTCTCGTAACAACGGATAAGCTTTATCTGGAAACATCCAATGTAGACAGTGCATCCTCCCAGCTTCTTTTAACTATGGGAACCCAGCTGGAGATTGCAAGTGACAGTGGCAGATCCGATACCATCGGAAACAGAAATGCTGCCCAGAATCTGGTTGTTTATATCCCGACAAGAAGCGAAAGCGGTTCTTATCAGAAGACAAAGGCTCTGATCCCGCAAAGCGAGCTCAATGAGGGAAATGTCAATATCGGATTTTTACCGATGACAACGGAAAATATTTTGAAGCAGGCTTTTCACTATCTTGGCGACTGCTATGGCTGGGGAGGTATGCTGAATTCGGTAGACTGCTCCGGACTGGCCAGGGATGTCTATGCCTGCTTCGGTCTCATGATGCCAAGAGACAGCTCCAAACAGGCAGCAACGCCGGCATTTTCTTATGCTGTCAGTGGCAGCGGGGATAAAGAAAAAATGGCAGATCTGGAAAAGGTACCGGCCGGTTCTCTGGTTTATTTCCCAGGACATGAGATGATCTATCTGGGTAAGGTAAATGATCATTATTATGTGATCAGTGCGGTCAGCACGATCAATCCGACAGACGGCGGATCGGGCAGGATCAGAAGTGTTGTGATTTCTACCCTGGATGGAACGATGCGGGGAAGCGGAAGCTCCTGGCTGGGAGATCTGACGAGTATTCAGATTCCTTACAAGACGGCGGAATAGGCGGAGTTATTGAGAAAAAGAACTATGGATGGCTAGGTGTACAAAAGGCCGAGAATGATTCTGCCGGATCTAAAACACGCTCTCGCTCTATATCGTATCGCCCCAGCGATGCGATGCACGCGAGGGCTTCCAACGGTTTTTGATCCTGGGCAGAACATCTCGGCCTTTGCAACTGTGATTAGCCATTCATATTTTTTGTCTTATCATCCAATTTTTCAGCATGATTAACTATTGCCAACGTCATAAACGCATATGCAGAATCTGCCTACATATAGGTCAGCTCCGGCGAAAGGCGAAAAGGTGCTCCGGTCTTTTCCCGAATCTCTTCTATGCTGACCCCTTCCCGATGCTCGAGGAGGGTAAGTCCCTCCGTCTTAGAGACTTCAAAGAATGCAAGTTCTGTGACAATATATTTTACAACTCCGACTCCGGTTAAGGGAAGGGTGCATTTATCTACGATCTTAGGCTTGCCGTTCTTTGTACAGTGGTCGGTGGCAATGATCACGTCCTTAATACCGGATACCAGATCCATGGCACCACCCATGCCGGGATAGCTGCCCGGTCTTGCCCAGTTGGCAAGATCTCCGTATTGTGAAACTTCAAAGCAGCCCAAAACGGTGGCATGCAGTTTGCCTGTCCGGATCATGCCGAAAGAGGTACAGATATCAAAAACACTGGCGCCGGGAACCAGGTGAATGGAATTGCCGGCAGCATCAAAATAGGGGGCTTCCGGCTCTAAACCGGCATAGATCTCGCCGACACCGAGGATGCCGTCCTCGGACTGAATAACAACATTATCCGTAATATAATTCGAAACCAGAATGGGAATGCCAACGCCCAGATTGATCACGTCTCCGTCATGAAACCAGGAGGCGATTTTTTTTGCGATAAATTCTCTGTTTTCTTTTAGGGTACTCATTGCTGCCTCCTTTCTTACTCTAAAAACTGATCCAGAACCATATCAACAAAGACGCCCGGTGTAACCACATTTTCGGCAGCGATTTCATCGATTTCCACATAATGATCTGCCTGGACGATCGTTTTGTCTCCGGCCATGGCAATGATGGGATTGCTGTTGCGGGCAGTTCCCCGATAGGTCAGATTACCGTAGTGGTCGGCTGTTGCCGCACGGACAAGGGAAATATCAGCACGAAGGGCTGTCTCCAGCATATATTCCTGTCCATCGATGACTTCGATTTTCTGTCCGTGCTGGGCAACGGTACCCAGTCCGGTTTTAACCAGGACACCGCCAAGTCCGACACCGCCGGCACGGATTCTTTCTGCGATCGTACCCATGGGACAAAATTCAACTTCAATCTTGCCGGAGGCCATGAGCTCAAGGTTCTTTGGAACATTACCGGCATGGGCAATGATGATCTTGTCAAAAATTCCCATATGGTAGAGCTCTGCCGCACTGGCGTCCAAGGCAATATTGGTCAGATGCTTGGCGCCGCTTTCGGCAAGGGCGTCAAAAAGAACATTTGGACAGCCATGGAAGGCAAAACCGCCGGTCATAATGGTCTGTCCGTCATGAAATTCTTTGATGATATCGTCTTTGGTATAAAGCTTACTGATCAAGTTTTTCTTCCTTCCTTCTCTATTATTTCTGCCTTGTATTATAACATAGGCGATTCGGACAAAGACAGCATTATTCACGCAGATAGTTCAGCCAGTTGATACTGTCGATCGGATAGAGTGTTTCCTCTTGTTTTATGAAAAGAGTTGACTTTTATGGGTATGATGATATAATCAAAAGAAATTCGAGTAAACCTACAGAAATGGTAGGATAAAAGAAACGAAGCAAAAGGCCAAGGAAGACAGCATGAAGTATGATTTACTGATCGTCGGCAGCGGTCCTGCCGGACTTTCTGCAGCTGTATACGGAAAAAGGGCAAACCTGAAGCTGGCAGTTGTGGAAAAAGAATATGAAGGAACAGGACAGATCGCCGAAAGCGGAAAAGTGGATAATTATCTGGGGCTGCCGGGGATAAGTGGCTATGATCTGGGCGAAAGCTTCAGAGAGCATGCCCTGCAGCTTGGAACAGAATTCATAGAGAAAGAGCTGATCGGGCTGGAGGTTCTTTATGAAGAGAAAAGGGCAGAAGTTAAAGGCTACAAACTGACCTTTGAGGATCAGACAAGTGCAGAGAGCCGGGCTGTGATCTATGCGGCAGGTGCCTATCCGAGACGGAGCGGCATCAAGGGCGAGGAGTTTTTTGCCGGAAAGGGCATTTCCTACTGTGCGATTTGCGATGGTGCTTTCTGCAAAGGAAAAACGGCAGCCGTTCTGGGAGGCGGAGACAGCGCCTTAGATGATGCCCTGTATCTATCAGAGCTGGCGGAAAAGGTATATCTCATCCATAGAAGAGACAGCTTCCGTGGTTCGAAGAGGAGCCTGGAGCTGGTAAAGAGGAAAAAGAATATTGAACTGCTCTTGAATGAAAGGGTCGAGGAGTTCCTAGGCGATAAGAAGCTGACAGCTTTGCAATTAGCAAGCGGAAGAAAGTTAGAGGTCAGCGGAGCCTTTGTTGCATATGGTTCCCTTCCACAGAATGAGCCGGTAAAGGATCTGGTAAAGCTGGATGAGGCCGGTTATATCATTGCTTCGGAAAGCGGGGAAACAGGAAAGGCTGCATCAGAAGAAAAGCTTGCAGGATTTTATGCGGCGGGAGATATCAGGAGTAAGAAGCTTCGCCAGGTGATTACCGCCGTTGCGGACGGAGCAAATGCGGCGACAGCTGCAATAGACTATATCAATCAAAAAGGGAGCGAAGGACGATGAGATTCAATACAAGTCTGCTGCATGCGGGCCTGGAAAAAGAAAATAGAGGAGCGACTCTGACGCCAATCTATCAGAACTCCGCCTTTGAACAGGAAAAGGCAGAGGATCTGGAAGGAATCTTTGAAAATAAAAGACCGGGTTATTGTTACAGCAGGGTGGGGAATCCTACCATAAGTGCTTTTGAAAATCGGATCACCAAGCTGGAAGGAGGCATAGCTTCGATCGCCTGCGCTTCCGGTATGGCAGCTTTGATGAATGCCTGTTTGGCCATTCTGCAGAGCGGAGATGAGATCGTTGCTTCTTCCAGTCTTTACGGAGGCAGTATAGACCTCTTTCATGACATAGAAGCCTTTGGTATCAAAACAAACTATGTCAGATCAAATGATTTTGAAGGATTTGAGAAGGCAATTAATGAACACACCAGACTGATCTTTGCGGAAACGATCGGTAACCCCTGTCTGGATGTGACCGATATTAGAAGGCTGTCCGAGCTGGCACATAGGCATCAGCTGCCTCTGATCATGGATAACACAACGGCAACGCCTTATCTGATCAAGGCAATTGACTATGGTGCGGATATTGTGATCAATTCCTCTTCCAAATATATCAACGGAAGTAGCAATTCCATCAGTGGAATTCTGACGGACAGCGGTCGTTTTAAGTGGGATATGGAAAAATATCCGGGCCTGAAGGACTACAGAAAATTCGGTCCTATGGCTTATATCGCCAAGCTAAGGAACAGCTTTTTCAGAAATACCGGTGCCTGTCTGGCGCCGATGAATGCTTATCTGAATATGATCGGACTGGAAACCCTGGGACTTCGAATGGAAAGACAATGCAGCAATGCCCTGGAGCTGGCAGAATGGCTGGAGGAAAGCTATCCGGCTTTGCAGGTAAATTATCCGGGTTTAAAGAGCAGTCCCTGGCATGAAATCGCAGAAAAGGAACTGCAGAATGGATATGGAGCAATCCTTACCCTAAGGGCGGGAAGTAAAAAGAGGGCTTTTGACCTGATTGACAGGCTGACTCTTCCCTACACTCTGTCGAATGTCGGGGATACCAAGACCCTGGTGCTTCATCCGGCTTCGACCATCAGCCTTCACAGCACAGAGAAGGAAAAGGAAGATGCGGGAGTCTATGAAGATCTGATCCGGGTCAGCGTCGGAATAGAAGATCTGGAGGATCTGAAAGAAGATTTTGCCCAGGCGATCGAGGGCTTGGAAGCGTAAGAAAATAAAGCAATTTAAGTAAAGGTATAAGGTAATAAAAATGGCAGGAAAAATTGATTATTCGGCATTGAAAAAGGGCGGCTTCATGCGGCAGAAGCAAAAGGGATGTTTTTCCTTAAGGCTGGCTGTTGTCGGAGGAAATCTGACCGCTGAAAATATTAAGACGGTAGCAGAGGTGGCAGAAAAATACGGCCACGGCTATGTGCATATGACCTCCCGTCAGGGAATCGAGATTCCCTTTATCCGTGTAGAGGATATCGATGAGGTTAAGGCAGCTTTGGCAGCAGGAGGCGTCGGAACCGGTGTTTGCGGTCCCAGAGTCAGAACCATCACGGCCTGTCAGGGAGCAGAGATTTGCCCGAGCGGATGTATCGATACCTACACCCTGGCCCAGGAATTAAATGAGAGATATTTCGGAAGGGAGCTTCCGCATAAGTTTAAGTTTGGTGTAACAGGCTGTCAGAACAACTGCCTGAAGGCAGAGGAAAATGATGTCGGCATCAAGGGCGGCATGGCTGTTTCCTGCAAGGAGGAGGACTGCATTTCCTGCGGTGTCTGTATCAAGGCCTGCCGGGAGGGTGCCCTTCGGATGGAAGAGGGAAAGGTGATCCTTGATCCTTCCAAATGCAATCACTGTGCCCGCTGTGTGAAGAGCTGTCCGACAGATGCCTGGGTCGGAAAGCCGGGCTATATCGTTTCCTTCGGCGGAACCTTCGGTAATCATATTTATAAGGGAGAGGAAATCGTTCCCTTGATTTCGGATAAGGAGACCCTTTTCCGGGTAACGGATGCGGCGATCGAGTTTTTCGAAGAAAATGCCAATCCGAGTGAGCGTTTCCGCAAGACCCTGGAGAGAGTGGGAACAGAGGGCTTAAAAGAAAAAATCTGGAAAGCCTATGAAGGCAAGGAAGAATAAAAAAGAGGATTTGAGGTAAAGGAGAGAGAAGATGGCAGAGATTACATTTGATGATCAGGTAGATATTACAGATAAGGTTTGCCCCCTTACTTTTGTAAAGGCAAAGGTGGCAATCGAAGAGCTGGAAGACGGTGAGGTACTTGCCATTCGTATGAATGACGGGGAGCCGGTACAGAATGTTCCGAGAAGTATGAAGGAAGAGGGACATAAGATCCTGAAGCTGACAGATAACGAAGACGGAACCTACACACTTTATGTAAGAAAGGTGGAAGAATAGTGGCTGCAAGAATTTCAAAAAAGGATTTTGAGGAAAAGGTGCTCAAGAGCCCCCTTCCGGTCATTGTAGAATTTTATTCGGATTCCTGCGTAGCCTGCAAAAAGCTGGCACCGGTTCTGGGAGAGATCGAGGACAATTACGAGGATCGCCTCTCTGTTTATAAGCTGAATACAAATTTCGACGGAGAGCTGGCAGAAAGCTATGATGTGACGGCAAATCCGACCTTAGTCTTTTTCCGGGAGGGAGAAGAAAAGGCCAGAAGAGTCGGCCCGGCAAAGCCTGCCGAATTAGAAGAATGGGTAAATGAGAACATCTGACAAAGGTAGTTGGATCAGTCATAGAGCAAAGATAAAGGAGAAAAGAAAATGATTATTACAGTAGCCGGAGACAAGAAGGAAGTAAAGGAAGGATTAAGCCTGCCGGAGCTGATCGAGCAGGAAAATGTTGAAATGCCGGAATATGTCACAGTTACCATTAATGACGAGTTTGTACCGACAGAGAAAAAGGCAACTAGGGTTTTAAAAGAAGGCGATACGGTTGAATTCCTTTATTTCATGGGAGGTGGATGCTAATGGCACTGACAGATGAACAGATTGAACGTTATTCCAGACATATCATATTAAAAGAGATCGGTGCCAAGGGACAGAAAAAGCTCCTGAAGGCAAAGGTTCTGATCATCGGAGCCGGCGGACTCGGAGCCCCTGCGGCCATGTATCTTGCGGCAGCAGGTGTTGGAACGATCGGCATTGTTGATGCGGACGAGGTGGATCTTTCCAACCTGCAGCGTCAGATCATTCATTCCACGGCAGATATCGGAAAGGCAAAGGTAAAATCCGCCAAAGAGACGATCAATGCCATGAATCCGGACGTAGAAGTAAAGACCTACAGACTTTTTGTAGATTCCAGTAATATCCAGGAACTGATCCGGGAATATGATTTTATCATTGACGGAACAGATAATTTCCCGGCAAAATTCCTGATCAATGATGCCTGTGTTATTGAGAAAAAGCCATTTTCCCATGCGGGAATTATCCGTTTCAAGGGTCAGCTGATGACCTATGTACCGGGAGAAGGCCCCTGCTACCGTTGTGTATTTAAGAATCCGCCGCCAAAGGATGCGGTACCAACCTGCAAGCAGGCCGGCGTAATCGGCGCGATGGGCGGTATCATCGGTTCTCTGCAGGCTTTGGAAGCAATCAAGTATATTACAGGGGTCGGCAAGCTTCTGACCGGAAATCTGATGACCTTTGATGCCCTTGATATGAACTTCCATAAGATCAAGCTGCCGAAGGCATCCTGCTCCTGCCCGGTTTGCGGAGAGCATCCCAGCATTTTAGTACCCTTTGATTATGAGCAGGAGGTTTGTGAGGAAACGGCTTCCCGCTTTGAAGCACCGCGTTCATGAGGCTGACTATGGGAATTATCAGAATGGACTATCATCTTTATGATGATGTGGTAAAATATGCAAAAGAACATCTTCCGGAGGAAGCCTGCGGCCTGATCGCGGGAGAAGAAAAGGAAGAGGGACTCCTGATCAAAAAGATCTATTATCTGACAAATATTGATCATGCAGAGGATCATTTTACAATGGATCCGAAGGAACAGCTCTCGGCTATTAAGGACATGAGGGCAAATGGCTTAAAGCCTCTGGGCAACTGGCATTCTCATCCCTCTTCCCCTTCCAGACCATCCGAAGAGGATATCAAGCTGGCATATGATCCCAAGGCAGTTTACATGATCCTTTCTTTGATGGCGGATAATCCGGTTTTACATGCTTTTCATATTGAAAAAGGAGAGGTTACGAAGGAAGATCTTCGAATCTACTCCGAGGAATATTATTTTTAAAGACGGGTTAAAACGATGGCGGTTAATCAAAAAAGACTGGTGGATCAGTTTATAAAGCTCACAGAAATCGATTCTCTGTCATTTTCCGAAAGGAAAATGGCAGATTATTTAATATGCAGAGGAAAGGAGATCGGCCTTGCCCTAAAAGAAGATGATGCGGCAGAGAAGATCGGCGGAAATGCCGGTAATCTTTACGGCTGGGTTCTCGGCGAGATGGATAAGGCGAAGAATCTTCTTTTCATGGCGCATATGGATACGGTTGTCCCCGGAATCGGGAAGAAGGCCGTTTGCAGGGAGGACGGAAGGATCACTTCGGATGGCAGTACGGTCCTGGGAGCAGATGATGCGGCAGCAATCGCTGCGATCTTAGAGGCCTATCAGGAAGTGAAGGAGGAAAAGCTTCCCCATCATCATCTTCATTTCCTTTTTCCGGCAGCAGAGGAAGCCTATACCGTCGGAATGTCTGCCTTTGATCTGAGTCTTTTGCCGAAGATCGACCGGGCCTATGTACCGGACTGCAGTGACAGGCAGGGGGCTTATTCCTCCTGTGAGCCGACCCTGATTTCCTTTGAGATCATCCTCCATGGAAGGGCAGCGCATGCCGGTTTTGACCCGGAGAAGGGAATTCATACCATTGCGGCAGCTGCTGCCGCAATTGCCGGTCTGCAGCAGGGACATATCAACGACCATACGACCCTCAATATCGGCAGGATAGAGGGAGGAAGCGCCAGCAATATTGTTCCCGAGAAAACAAGCATAAAAGGAGAAATCCGCTCTGCGGTTCATGAGGAGGCTCTGAAAGTCTATGAGGATCTGCTTTCCCTTTTTGAAAAGGAAGCCTCCCGCATCGGAGCGAGAGCAGAGGGAAAGAAGAAAGTACATCTGAGAGCCTATCAGGTGGAAGAAGAGGAAGAAGGACTGCGGGCCTTTAAGGAAGCCCTGCAGGCACAGGGGCTGGAAGCCTATCCCAAGAAATCCTTCGGAGGCAGTGACAATAATGTTCTGAGGAGAAAGGGTATTGCGGGTCTTTGTATTGCCAATGCCATGCATGAGATCCATACGACCGAAGAATATACCAGGATAGATGAGCTGGTGCAGGAGACAGAGATCCTAAAGTATCTGATGACCCATTGATCATTGATCTCCTGGAGCCTGTATGTGATCTGTGATCAGTGATCAGCTGTCAGCGTCTGCAGCTGAGTCAGAATTTTTTCTTTATCCAGATTTTCTCCGATGACGATGAGAAGGTCCTGTCCCCTGGCGGCTTTTTCCAGGCTGAAATCCTTGGCACTTGCATTTAATTGAAGATAGCTTTCATCGGGCAGGGAAAGAAAACCCTTGATCCGAATCACATTTCCACAGGAGGGATCGGTAAAGATCGCTTCTGTGGCTTTTTTTATCCGATCGGAAACTTCTGTGTAATAAGAGATTTCTTTTAAATCTCGGCTGCGGGCAGCTTCTGTGTCAGATGGACCGGCAGGGAGAAAAAGCCGGGGATACTGCTCTCCCATAAAGAAAAGAGAATCATAGTCTTTCTCCTCACAGAGGGGCATCTTAATATGATCCGCATAGGAAATCCCGCAGCCTGCCAGCTTTTCCCAGTCCTCTTTGCTGAAAAGATCCCAGTCCTTATCAAAAAGAAGAGAAGAAATGTCTTTTTTGCATTGAAAGGTCTGAAGACAGCTTTCCAGGGACGAAAGGGTCTGTGAGATTTCTTCTGGGCTGGCAAGCTGGCTCCTGCTTAAGACAATGGCACCGGCATCCGCACACTGAGAGACCAAAAGATAAGAGGAAGCATCTGATAAGGGGAAAGTGAGCCTGGCATCCAGAAGGGTGATCACATTTCCAATCTCATACCAGCAATCCAGGGGTTCTTCATGCAGTACATCAAAGAATTCATCCGTATCATAGATGCCGGAGGGTTCTACGATAATTCTGTCATAACCGAGCATGGCCATAGAGATCAGCTTGCTGCGAAATCTTCTTTGGTGATCTGCCTGGCTGTTTCCTCCGATGATCATTTCCAGATCACAGCCGCGATCCATCAGCTCCTGCAGGAGAAGGAGATCTACATTGATGGCACCATGGTCACTTTCAATGATACCGATCCGTTCTCCCTTTTTCAGAAGATAGTCTGCATATTTTTTGATGAAGCTGGTTTTGCCGGCACCTAAAAAGCCGGTGATCAGATCGATCTTGATCATGTGAAGTTCCTCCTATTTATATCAGTCCCAGGCTTTTCATGAGCCAGAGCCAGAAGGTCAGACTGAAGGCACAGCCAAAGGTGGTCAGCATAACGGCAGCTGAGGTTAAAACGCCGTCGTGTCCCATATTTTTGGCCATGATATAGCAGCTTACGGTGGAAGCGGATCCGGACATCACCAGAAGGGCAACCAGCTCCTGATCCCGAAAACCAAGCAGGGCACCAAAGGGTAAGAAGATGGCACTTAGGCCAAAGAGCTTGATAAAGGTCGCAAGAAGGGCAGATCCTGCATCCTTCTTCATCTCGGAAAAGCGGATGGAAGCCCCCATTGCCATCAGACCCAGGGGTGTAGCTAGGACAGCAAGGTTGTGTACAGTATCAGACAGCAGGGATGGAAGCGGGATCCGAAGAAGAGACCAGGCAAGACCGGCAAGGATGCCCAGGATGATCGGATTGGTAAGGATTCCCCAAAGGGTCTTTTTGGCCAGTTCTATCTTTTCTTTTCCGGAAGAGAGGCTGGCAGAGGAAGCGGCTTCGCCTTCCTGACTGAGGGTCAGGATTACCACGGCAGCGGCATTATAAAGGGGGACACTGCCCAGGATCATCAAAGAGGCCATGGAGCTGTTGCCATCTCCGTAGATATTCTGAATAAAGGCAAGTCCTAAAATAGCTGCGGAGCTGCGATAGCTGACCTGGATAAATTCCCCTCTTTTTCCTTTCTCCTTTATACATAAGAAGGAAATGCCTGTGATCAGCAGAATGGAGATCAGGGTTGCGATAAAGCAGAAGAGAACGAATTTTCCCTTCCAGGCAGAGGCAAAGTCCGAAGAGGCCAGGTCCTGAAAGAGGAGAACCGGCAGGGCTACCTTAAAAACAAAGCTGTTCAGACTGCTTGTAAAGCTGTCGCCCATAAGGCCGACTTTGTGAAAAAAGAGGCCGAGCAGCATGGTGAAAAAGATTGGCAGAGTTGCATTTAAACTAAAAATAAGATTATCCATAATGCATTCATTATACGCAGTTTTTCTTCTTTTTGTAAATAAAGAGGGAGGGCAGTCTGCCGGCTTTTTCGGAAAAAAGGAGAAGCTTTTTGCCAATAAAGTCGATATGGTCAGAAAAAGCCACTTGTGCTAAACTCATCCTATGAAAGATTTAGAAAAAGCAAGAAAATTTTTTGCAAATGACCGCTATGCAACCGAGCTGACCGGCATTATAATTGATGAGATTCGGGAAGACTATGCAAGATGCAGTCTGAAGATCAGACCGGAGCACCTGAATGCAAATGGCCTTGTAATGGGAGGAGCCATTTTTACTTTGGCTGATTTTGCTTTTGCGGCTGCATCAAATACAGAGACGAGAAAAAGTGTTTCCCTGTCCAGTACGATCGAATACTTCCGCCCGGCAGGAGTAGGAACCCTCTATGCCGAGGCTGTCTGCAAAAAAGGAGGAAGACAGGTCGGGTTTTATGAGATCACGGTAAGGGACGAGTCCGGAAAGAAGATCGCCCAGGTGAATACCAGCGGCTTCTTTACATCCTAAATACCTTATGATATAAGGAATACGGAAATGCACAGCTTTTGCGTGAGCCTGTGCATGGCAGACACTTTAGAAAACAAGGAGTAAGTATGAATATCATTGTGGTAGGCTGTGGAAAGGTCGGCGGAAGCGTTGCCGGACAGCTGAGTGAGGAAGACCATAATATTACGGTCATAGATATCAATCCGACAGTCGTGCAGAATATTTCCATCAAGTATGATGTGATCGGTTTGATCGGAAATGCAGGAAGTGCCAAGGTGATGAAGCAGGCCGGTATCGAAAATACAGATCTGCTTCTGGCATTGACAGGAGACGATGAGCTGAATCTTCTCTGCTGTCTCTTTGGACGTACCTTAGGTAACTGTAAGACGGTAGCCCGGATTAAGAATCCGATCTATGAGGATGAGATCGGTGTCCTTCAGGAAGAACTGGGTCTGGCTATGATCGTAAATTCAGAACGTCTGGCAGCCCAGGAGATTGCCAGAGTCGTCAGATTCCCGGCGGCCCAGAGGGTAGATACCTTCAACAAAGGCCGGGTAGAGCTTCTGAAATACAGGATTCCCGCAGAATCCAAATTTGACGGCTGTTCCGTTGCGGATATGAACCGTAAACATCATCTGAATGCCCTGATCTGTGCAGTGGAGCAGGCAGACGGTAAGGTGGTTATCCCGAATGGTGATTTTGTGCTCCATTCCAAGGATGTGATCTCCTTTGCGACAGCGCCGAATCGGGAGAATCAGCTGATGCAGATTTTTGGTATCGGTAAAACCAAAACCAACAGCTGTATGATCGTTGGCGGAGGCGGAATTGCCTATTATCTGGCGAAGCAGCTCTTACAGATGGGAATCAGCGTTACTATTGTGGAAAAGAACAAAGAACGTTGTCAGCATCTTGCCGAGCAGCTGGAAGGAGCAATCATCATCCATGGAGATGCGATCGATGAATCCATTCTGGAAGAAGAAGGACTTGCGCAGACAGACAGCTTTGCGGCTTTGACCAACCTGGATGAAACTAATATCATTCTGACTCTTTTCGCCCAGAAGAAAACAAAGGCAAAGCTGATTACCAAGGTACATTCTCTTAATATTGACAGTGTCTTAGGCAATATGGATCTGGACACCGTTGTCTGCCCCAAGAGCGTTGTTGCGGATATGGTTTCCCAGTATGTAAGAGCCATGAGCAATTCGGTCGGAAGCAATGTAGAGACCATGTATCATCTGATCAACAATGAGGTAGAGGCACTTGAATTTATTATCAAGACCAACTGCCCGATCATTGGCAAGCCTCTGATGGAACAGAATCTGAAGCCGGGCGTTATTATCGCTTCAATCTGCCGGGGAAGACAGGTAATCATTCCCGATGGCAAGAGCGTGATCCGCGAGGGAGACAGCGTGATCGTTGTCACAACAAGACGCGGTGTCAATGATATTATCGATATACTGGATATATAAGGAGAGGTCTTTCTGATGAATCGTAGAGTGATAGCACATATTACGGGCCTTGTCCTGATTATAGAAGCGGTTCTTTTTTTACTGCCGCTTCTGGTATCCCTGATTTATGGCGAAGGAGATTCGGCCAGAGCCTTTCTGATCTCGATCGGCATTACCCTTCTTACGGGTATTATCTTGTCGATCATGTCGAGAAAGTCGACGACCTTTTATGCAAAGGAGGGACTGGTTACGGTTGCCCTAAGCTGGGTCATGATCAGTCTCTTTGGTGCCCTTCCTTTTGTCATTGAAGGGGCAATCCCCAACTATATTGATGCCGTTTTCGAGATCATTTCCGGATTTACGACAACAGGATCCAGTATTCTGACAGATGTGGAAGCCCTTTCCCATGGACTCCTTTTCTGGAGAAGCTTTACAAACTGGATCGGCGGAATGGGTGTGCTGGTCTTTATGCTGGCAATCCTGCCCAGAGATAAGGCCTATAACATGCACCTGATGCGGGCAGAGAGCCCGGGCCCCCAGGTGGATAAGCTGGTGCCGAGAGTCAGGAAATCCGCAGAGATTCTCTATGCGATCTATTTTGGCATTACGGTGGTAGGAATCCTCCTTCTGATCATTGCTGGTATGCCGGTCTTTGATGCCTTTTGTCTCAGTTTCAGTGCTGCCGGCACAGGTGGATTCGGTATTCTGAATGACAGTATCGGTTCCTATACGAATCTCCAGCAGATCATACTGACTGTCTTCATGCTGGCCTGCGGTGTGAATTTCAACCTTTATTATTTAATTCTGATCAAACAGGCAAAAAGTGCCTTTAAATCCGAGGAGCTTCGGGTTTATCTCGGCATTGTCCTGGGAGCAGCAGCCCTGATCACCATTGATATCCACTCCCTTTACAACAGCTGGCTTTTTGCCGGAAAGGATGCTCTGGTGCAGGTTGCATCTATTATCACAACAACAGGCTTTGCCTCCACGGACTTTAACCTCTGGCCGACCCTGTCGAAGACGATCCTGGTTCTTTTGATGTTTTGCGGCGGTTGTGCTTCCAGTACGGCAGGCGGTATCAAGGTCAGCCGTCTGGTGATTGGTTATAAGATGGTAAAAAAGGAAATCAGAACCTTTATTCATCCGAGAAGCGTCCGCGCCATCAGTATGGACGGCAATGTCCTGGGAGATGCGGTGACAAGAGGAGTCTGCATCTACTATGTTATATATGGAATGATCTTCCTTGCCTCCATGCTTCTGGTCGCTTTTAATGAGCTGGATATGGAGACTACTTTTACGGCGGTTGCGACCTGCTTTAATAATGTAGGACCCGGACTCAGTCTGGTAGGACCGACCGGGAATTTTGCCTCTTTATCTTATCTGAGCAAGATTGTGCTTGGTATAGATATGCTGGCAGGAAGATTGGAAATATTCCCCATGCTGGTACTTCTTTTCCCAACAGCATGGAAACACTAAGCGTTGAGAATTGTTTTTATTTGTTATATGATTAAGAAATGGTAACTGCATAGGATCTACAGCAGAAAAAGAAAGGATGAGGCCTACTATGGAAATCATGGACCTGAAAAAAGAGCTTGCAGAAAACAGCTATCCCGGAAGAGGAATTGTTGTCGGAAAATCCGCAGATGGAAAGAAGGCAGTAACAGCCTACTTTATCATGGGCAGGAGCGTAAACAGCCGTAACCGTGTTTTTGTGGAGGACGGAGAAGGAATCCGCACACAGGCTTTTGATGAATCCAAGCTGAGTGACCCGAGTCTGATCATTTATGCCCCGGTACGTGTACTCGGAAAGAACACCATTGTGACAAACGGCGATCAGACAGATACGATCTTTGACGGTGTTGACGAGGGACTGACCTTTGAACAGAGCCTTCTGACAAGAGAGTTTGAGCCGGACGGTCCAAACTATACCCCTCGTATTTCAGCAATCATGCATGTGGAAGACGCAGCTTATGATTATTCCATGTCTATCCTGAAGAGTGACAACGGCAATCCGGATGCCTGCCTCAGATTTACCTATGCTTATGCATCTCCCCTGGCAGGAGAGGGACATTTTATTCATACTTATATGCATGACGGAGATCCCCTTCCCAGCTTTGAAGGAGAGCCGAAGAGAGTAGCGATCGACGCAGCAGATATCGACAGCTATGCCAATGAGATCTGGAATGCCCTCAATGAAGAAAACAAGGTTTCACTTTTTGTGAGATTTATTGATATTGAAACAGGCAAATACGAAACAAGAATCATCAATAAAAACAAATAAGGAGTAAGAGCATGAAGGAACTTGAATTAAAATATGGCTGTAACCCAAACCAGAAACCTTCCCGTATTCTGATGCAGGACGGATCAGAACTGCCGGTTACTGTTTTAAACGGAAAACCGGGCTACATTAACTTTCTGGATGCTTTGAACGGCTGGCAGCTGGTAAAGGAGCTGAAGAAGGCAACCGGACTTCCGGCAGCAACCTCCTTTAAGCATGTATCTCCGGCAGGAGCAGCAGTAGGCCTGCCTCTTTCCGATACCCTGGCGAAGATTTACTGGGTAGATGATTTGGGAGAACTTTCTCCTTTGGCATCTGCTTATGCAAGAGCCAGAGGCGCAGACAGAATGTCTTCCTTCGGTGATTTTATTTCTCTTTCTGATGTTTGCGATGTTTCTACCGCTAAGATCATCAAGAGAGAGGTTTCCGATGGTGTGATCGCACCGGGCTATGAGCCGGAGGCGCTCGAGATCCTGAAGGGAAAGAAAAAAGGAAATTATAATATCATCCAGATCGATCCGGATTATGTTCCGGCAGCGGTTGAGCAGAAGATGGTTTACGGTGTGACCTTTGAGCAGGGAAGAAACGAGCTCGATATCAACGAGGAGCTTCTTTCTAACGTTGTAACAGAGAAAAAGGATATCCCGGAAGATGCCAAGAGAGATCTGATGATCGCCTTGATCACCCTTAAATATACCCAGTCCAATTCCGTAGCTTATGCTTATGACGGACAGGCAATCGGTATCGGAGCAGGTCAGCAGTCCAGAGTTCACTGTACCAGACTGGCAGGCTCAAAGGCGGACAACTGGATGCTTCGTCAGTGCCCGAAGGTAATGGAACTTCAGTTCGTGGATGGTCTTGGACGAGCAAACAGAGACAATGCCATTGATAATTATATCGGCGATGACTATATGGATGTTCTTGCAGACGGCAAGTGGGAGCAGATCTTCAAGGTAAAACCGGAGATCTTCACCAAAGAGGAAAAGGAAGCTTGGATCAACCAGTTTGACGGCATTTCCATCGGTTCCGATGCCTTCTTCCCCTTCAGCGACAATATTGACCGGGCAAGAAAGAGCCGGGTAAAATATGTTGCACAGCCGGGTGGATCTGTAAGGGATCAGATCGTAATCGACGCCTGCAATGAGTATGGAATGGCAATGGCCTTCACAGGAATCCGTCTCTTCCATCATTAATAGCAGAGGAAAAGAATAAATGAATACATACGAAAAATTACAATATTGCCTGAAGCAGGTTCGTGAGATCACGGATTTTGTTCCCAAGGTAGCCTTGGTACTGGGATCCGGTCTTGGTGACTATGCAAAGCAGATTGAGGCTGTCTGCGAGATCGATTATCACCAGATCGAGGGTTTTCCGGTTTCCACAGCACCGGGTCATGCCGGTAAGTTTATTTTCGGATATTCAAATGATGTACCGGTCGTTCTTATGAACGGCCGTGTCCATTATTATGAAGGATATTCGATTCAGGATGTGGTTCTGCCCATCCGTCTGATGGGACTTCTGGGAGCGGAGGTACTCTTTTTGACCAATGCAACCGGCGGCATTAACAGCAGATTTAATGTAGGAGATCTTATGCTGATTACAGGACAGATCTCCTCCTTTGTGCCCAATCCCCTGGTTGGACCGAATCTCGAGGAACTCGGTGTACGCTTCCCGGATATGACAGAGGTTTATAAGAAGGATCTGCAGGAGATCATCCGCTCCGTTGCAAAGGAAAACCGGATTCCCCTGCAGGAGGGTGTCTATGTGCAGACAACCGGCCCCAGCTATGAGACACCGGAGGAGATCAATATGTTCCGGATCCTGGGAGCGGATGCAGTCGGTATGAGTACGGTTGTAGAAGCGATCGCAGCAAATCATATGGGCATGAAGGTCTGCGGCATTTCCTGTATTTCCAACAAGGCAGCAGGCTTAAATGAAGAACCGCTTACCCATGAGGAGATCAAGATCGCGGCCGATGCGGCAGCGCCCAGATTTACAAAGCTGGTCACGGAATCGATCAGAAAAATAGCAGGAAAGTAGACGGAAAATAAAGGAACAAGGATGAATATCAGATTTTATAACGCAAGGATCCTGACCCTGGATGACTCCTTTGACATCCTGGAGGGAGAACTTTGGATCAAAGAAAACAAAATAATCTATATCGGCGACGGCAAGGATAACGAGCGCCTTCTGAAGGAAGAGGGTGTGATCGAATGGGATCGGGAGATTGATGCTGAAAGAAATCTTCTTATGCCCGGCTTTAAGGATGCGCATACCCATACGGCAATGACCTTTCTGCGCTCCTACGCGGATGATCTGCCACTGCAGGACTGGCTGAATAACCAGGTATTCCCTAAGGAGGCACTTTTAACGCCGGATGATATTTACTGGCTGACCAGACATGGCATTATGGAATATCTGACCAGTGGCATTACCTCTGCTATGGATATGTATATGCAGACAGGCCAGATCGCACAGGCAGCGATCGACAGTGGTTTCCGTATGGTGCAGGTAGGCTCTATCAATGATTTCGGAGGAAAGGTATCTGACTGCGAGAAGGAATACCAGTCCCTGAACAATTTACATGAGCTTTCTTCTTATATGTTTGGCTTCCATGCAGAATATACAACCAGCAGAGAGATCATGACCGGTCTGGCAGCTTTAGCAGAAAAATACAAGGCTCCGGTCTGGATGCATAATTCCGAAACCAAGGCAGAAGTAGAAGGCTGTAAGGAAAGATATTACGGTCTGACGCCGACCCAGCTTTTCGATGAGCTCGGTATCTATAATTACGGTGGCGGCGGCTATCACTGCGTTTGGATGGATGAGAAGGATCTGCAGATCTTCAAAGAGAAAAATCTCAGTGTCATCACCAATCCGGCTTCCAATGCAAAGCTGGCAAGTGGTATCGCACCGATTCAGCAAATGCTGGATATGGGGATCAATATCGGTATCGGAACAGATGGTGCAGCCAGCAATAACTGCCTGGATATGTTCCGGGAAATGTTCCTCACAACCGCTCTGGCAAAGTTAAGAGGCATGGAGGCTTCTGCGGTTGATGCAAAGCAGGTGCTGAAGATGGCTACGGTAAATGGCGCAAGAGCAATGGGCCTGAAGGACTGTGATGTTCTCACAGAAGGCAAGAAGGCAGATCTGATCATGATCGATATGCACCAGCCGAATATGCAGCCGGAGAATAATATTGTCAAGAATCTGGTCTACAGCGGTTCCAAGCAGAATGTGAAGATGACGATGATCAACGGCAAGATCCTTTATGAGAACGGAAACTTCTATGCAGGTGAGGATATTGATTATCTGAACAAAAAGGCAAATGAGATCATTCAGAGAATGATCCGTCAGTCTGCAGGTTGATAAGAAGATGATGCATGTAGATATTTATACGGATGGAGCAGCCAGGGCAAATCCAAGCGGACCGGGTGGCTATGGCTGCGTCCTTCAGTATCGGGACAGCAAGGGCCTTCTTCATGAGCGGGAATATTCAGCGGGTTATAAGGTGACGACAAATAACAGGATGGAGCTGATGGCCGCGATCATTGGCTTAGAGGCTCTGACAAAGCCATGCGAGGTAGACCTTTATTCGGATTCCCAGTATCTGGTCAATGCCTTTAATCAGCATTGGATTGACGGCTGGATCAAGAAAGGCTGGAAACGAGGCAAAAATGAGCCGGTGAAGAACGAAGAACTCTGGAAAAGGCTCCTTCAAGCCAAGGAAAAGCATAAGGTGACTTTTCACTGGGTAAAGGGACATGCCGGACATGAGATGAATGAAAGGTGTGATCAGCTGGCAACAGCTGCAGCCGATGGCGGAGATCTTCTGGAAGATGACGGAAAAGATCTGAGATGATCTGAGAAAAAAGCGCTGAAATCAGAGCAGATAGCATAGCCGAAAGGTAAAAAAAGACACAAAAATACCGGTCGTTGGGGAATCTTGACCGGTTTTTTTGTTTGAGGTGTTTCATGTTTGTAAATAAGATTATTTACAGCTAATATTCTATCAAAATCAGGTTAATTGTATAACAAATCTTTGAGGCACTTCTTGACAACAAAGCGTTGTGTGATAAGGTGAAGCATAGAAATGACAGAGGAGGTGTTTCTTTTGATCAGTGATGTAATGATACATTCTTTTTTAACTCTGGCAAAAACTTTAAACTTTACAAATGCAGCCAAGGAGCTTTATTTAAGTCAGCAGGCTGTGAGTAAGCATATATCCAGGCTCGAAGAGGATTTAGAGTGTCAGCTTTTTATCCGTGAGAGGGGAAATATCCAGCTGACCCAGGCGGGTGAAATTTATCTGGACGTATTCCGTCACTATAAAGAGGGAATGGATATGGCCAAGATGCTGGTCAGAAAGATGACAGAGGCAGAAGAAAAATCCATCAGGGTCGGATATCTGGATCTTTTGAATATTACGCCAATTTTTTATCCGATTTTATCTACCTATAAAAAGGATCATCCGGATATTCGCTTCGAATACCGGTCTGCACCGGACTGGCAGCTGCCGAGTCTTTTGAAGGATGATAAGGTGGATATGGGAATCACCTTCAGTACAGAGTTTAAGGCATCGGAGAATTCCGAAATCATCCCGATCGGTGTGGCCAGGGAAGTTCTTTTTGTTTCCAAGGATCATCCTTTGGCCAAAGCAGATGCAAGTTATAAGGACTTCAGGGAGGAAACGGTATTCTTTTCCCTTCCGCCCGGAGGAAATGTGGATGTGCTTCTGGAGAGAATGAGAAATTATGATTTTCCTTTTGAAAATCTGGTTATTACGGAGAATATTCTCTCTTCCTGTACGGCAATCGAGATGGGACAGGGTGTTTCCTTTGCAATAGAGCCATGCAAGCTGATCGATGAGAATATTTTCGCGACCTATCCGACTGACCGCTGGGTGGATATTGTTCTTGTTGCAAAAAAGGACAGCCAGAACAGTATGGTTCATGAGATTATGGAGCTTGCAAGAGCCTATACGGATGGAAAACTGCAGGAGAAGGAATAAGAATTCATTCACTAAAATCAAACAAAAGGCTGACTGCAGTTCTGATTGTTGATACGGATAATTTTGGACTTATAGGACAAAATGTGTTGATGAAAACCAGATCTAAAACAAAGAATTCGAGTCGATAAGCAGGTCTTCTAATGACACACTGCG
>CAVHNP010000037.1:0-22039 GCA_963637505.1 Prevotella sp. CAG:279 | reverse complement strand
AGACGGTAGCGAGGCTTCCGTAGGGAGCTGCAGGCTGGCAGCGCAGACGAGAGCATTGTGCCCAAGGGGCCGAAGGGCGTAGCCCTGAGTGAGCGCGCAGCGCGAGTTTTGCGGTAGTCTGCGCGAATAAGCCGCCTGCGGCGAGTAGGAACGGGACATGCGGCACATTATGCATCACGCTATGCGTGATACTAAGCGTTCTTCGAACGCTTGGTGCCGCTGTGCATCATATCGCTGCCGCGATATGATATATAACGAAGCGTGTCTTTGCGGCATATCTCACACCTGCAGTACGAGGGTCGATCTACATAAGAGCGTGTTTTAGATCCGGCAGAATCATTCTCGTCCGTATATTCTTATAAGTTACTTTAGATAACCGTTAGGAGAAACACATGCTGTATGAGATCAGAGACGGCTCGGTATGCCGGGGCGGAAAAACAATTTTATCCCACTTTTCCTTTGAAATAAGAGGGAAGGAAAAAATCGCTCTGGTGGGACGAAACGGCAGCGGTAAGACAACCCTGCTGAATGTGATCAGTGGGAAAATCGAGCTGGATCGAAATGACAAAAATCCGGAGGCCGGGGTTTATCAGGCGAGGAGCTTTACGATCGGTGTCTTAGAGCAGACGGTACCGAAGGAAAGTCAGGAAAAGACCGTGGAAGAGATGATCCGCGAAGCTGTTTTATCCGGAAAAGCAGAGGACGATCTTTACTCGAAGGAAGCCATTGAGGATGAACTGCGTTATCATAAGATCCTGACTGATTTTGGCTTTTCGAAGGAAGATAAGCAGAAAAAACTGAAGGAATTTTCCGGAGGGGAACAAAAAAAGCTGCTTTTGATCGGTCTGATTCTGGCGGAGCCGGAGCTTTTAATCCTGGATGAGCCGACGAATCATCTTGATATCGAGGCTATCCAATGGCTGGAGCGCTATCTGAAAAAATATCCCAAGGCCCTTTTGATGGTTTCGCATGACCGCTATTTCATAGATCAGACAGCAGATCTGATCTGGGAAATTTCCGATGGAAAGGCCTATCGTTATCCGGGAAATTATACAAATTATCGGAAGGAAAAGGCAAGAAAATATGAGCAGGACTTAAAGCTCTATGAAGAACAGCAGAAGGAAATCAAGCGCCTGAACGAGCTGATCGAAAGATTTAAGCATAAGCCGAAAAAAGCTTCCTTTGCCCGATCCAGAAAGAAAATTCTGGAGCGGATGGAACTGATCGAGAAGCCGAAAAAGGATGAGGCAGTGATTCATACCGAGGAGATTCTTCCGGAGCATTACGGCAGTAAGTGGGTTTATCAGTGCGAGCACATGAAGATCGGCTATGATAAGGCCATAAAGGAGATTTCCTTTCGCATAAGGAGAGGACAGAAGATCGGCGTTTGCGGACCGAACGGAAGCGGAAAATCGACCTTTTTGAAAACCCTAGCGGGACAAGTGCCGCCTTTTGCCGGAAAAGGCAGAGAGGGCAATAACATCGATCTTGCTTATTTTGACCAGATGGCGGCGGAAATTGATTCGGAAAAGAGTGTTTTTGACTGGTTTCATGACCGTTTTCCGGGACTGAAGGAGAAAGAGGAAAGGCAGCTTCTGGCGGGCTATCTTTTTCGTGCGGGAGACCTCTCCAAGGCTGTCAAAAATCTGTCCGGAGGAGAAAAAGCCCGCTTGATGCTGGCAGCTCTTTTGCAGGAAAAACCGAATTTCCTGATTCTCGATGAGCCGACAAACAATATGGATATTCCGGCAAAGGAAACCTTAGAATCCCTCTTTAAGGCCTATAAGGGAACCCTTCTTTTTGTTTCTCATGACAGATATTTTTTGAGTCAGATTGCAGATGCCCTTCTGGTCTTTGATCCAAAATCCGAGCAGGTACTCTATTATCCCTTTGGCTATGATCATTATCAGGAACAAAAAGAAAAGGCCTTGTTTGGGGCAGATCCGGCTGCTCTAAGAACGGCAGAAGAGCAGAAAATGATCGATGAGCTCAAGGCGGTTCCACCAAAAGAAAAGCACAGACTCAGAGAAATCTCAACCAGAGAAGCGAGCTTTGACTGGAGATTTTCTTTAAATGAAGAGGCAAGAGAAGAAGCGGAAAACCGTTTTTATGAGCAGCAGAAAAAGAGAGAAGAAGAGCTGATCAAGGAAGAATATCTTTTGCCTGATTCCGAAGGAGAGAGGGAGCAAAGAGAAAAAGCAGAGGCCCTTTTGGAAGAGGAAGAGAGGAGCCTGGAGGAATGGACCAGACAGTGTCTGGATTATTACGATATTTATCTGGATAGCATTGGAGAATAATTCTGGGTTATAGGACAAAAGGTATTGAGGGCTAAGCATAGCCACCAATACCTTTTGTCCGCATTATATGCATCACTCCAAACGATTACATTACCCTCAAAGTTGTTTTGAAAAATATTGAACCACCTGAGATTCTGCATGCCCTTCTATGTAGCTTTGAAAGTTTATACGAGCTCGTAAGCAGAATCCTCTAATGACGATTCACAAGGCTCTCGTCATGACGAAGCAGCTAGCAGCGAGGGCGGGCTCCCTGTCTGAGCCTCACTAAATAGAGCAACAAAACAAGAATGCAACTCTAAGGCATGTTTTTCTTTCTTGGCGGCGAGTTTGAGCATGGAGCCCGAGCGAATAAGCGCTGCTGAGGAATAGAGAACGCAGTGTGTCATTAGAGGATCTGCTTATCGACTCGTACATTTAGACTTATAGATACAGATCAGATCCGATTCATGGAATATTTGTGCTCTTCCGGAATTTCACGATCAGAATAAACTTCCGCTGTCGGACCTAAAATGAAGGATGCAATCGGAGTATAGCCTTCCGGAAGGGAGAGCTTTTTCACAAGATCAGCATTCTTGCTAAGTGCAGCTGTGCAGCCGTAAATATCGCAGTGTCCAAGACCGAGCTCAACAGCGGCAAGGGACATGTTCTGGATGATCATGGCAACATTGGCACTTGGTACATTTCCCTCAGAATCAGAGGAAATAACGATCAGCATCGGTGCTCCATAGAGAGGATGAATGCTGGGATCGCCAAAGAAGCTGGCACCGTTTGCATCGATCTCGTTCAGAAGCTCTTTGTCAGTGATCACGGTAAAATGAATGCTGTCATATTTACCCATACCAACCGGTGCTTCATATGCTGCAGTAAGAATCTGAGCAAGCTGCTCCTCTGTTACCGGCTCTCCGGTATAGGATCTTACAGATTTACGAATGTTCATCGCCTTTTTCAGTTCCATAATAAATACCTCCTGTATAATATGAATTCCCGTTCATTATAACCTATCTTATTTTAAATTCCTATTCAGAAGCTGAAAAAATCAGATTTCTTTCATAATAAATGAAAGAGAATATGGTATAATACAAACTTGTTTAGACAATAAGAAGGGAGAAGACCTTTTATGAGTAAGAAGTGGACAGGCCGTTATTGGCGTTCCAACGGATATAGCACAAAAAATGATCGTAAAGAGTTTGAAATAGAGGTAAGCGAAGAAGAATTTGCTCTTCTGGAGAAGTTGGCGACCGATCCGGAGGGAAGAACCTTTGTCGCAGATCTGGAAGAGCTGGATGACTTAAGAGCCAGAACCGGAAGGCTGATTCTGAAGCTGGCTGTTGCGGATGCGGAGTCCAATGATGAAAAGGCACTGATGCGGGAGGGCAGTATTGCAGTCGGATGTGTCTATACGGGAATTCCGGGCTATAGCTTTTACGATACCGGAAGAAATGAATGGTAAAAAGAGCAGGAAAGAATAAAAGATGAACAGACTATTACCCAGAGTTATTGTCCTTGTTTTGATCATTATTGCAGCCCCTGTCCTTGCGATCTGGCTCTATCTGCATTCTCAAAAGCTGATTGTTATAAATAAGATCGAAGACAATTCCGACAGGATTGTTACCCTGGCAGAGCTGGCCTTGGAAAATAATGACACCACGACCTATCGACCGGATTGGACAAGCGGCGGTTTTATCAAGGATGGAGTCGTATATTACCAAAAATCCTTTTATGGCTTAGTGCCTGCAGAAAAGGAGTATGGCTATTATTATGCAGCTGACGGGAAGATGCATGTTTATCCGGGCATGGACAATTATGTAACAGAAACGGATGAGAAGGGCGTCACCTTTTCCAATCCGAATGGAAAGGATGGCTGCTACATTCAAAGTATCACCGAAAATCTTTATTATTATGAGATATGGAAGTGAGGAGGACATCAATGGAAAAACTAGGTTTTATCGGAATGGGCAATATGGCAGAGGCGCTTGCGGTCGGCTTTATTTCATCCGGCGCGATTAAGAAAGAAAATGTATATGCCTATGCTCCGAATCAGGAAAAATTAAAGAAAAACAGTGAAAGAATCGGCTTTCATCCCCTTTCTTCTTTGGCAGAGCTGGCTGAGGCGGCAGATACCCTGGTCATGGCCTGCAAGCCTTATCAGATCGAGGCTGTTTTAGAAGAACTTGGGAATCTGATCCTTGGAAAGGCTATTATTTCGGTTGCGGCAGGCTGGGATTTTGCCAAATACCAGACTCTTTTGAGCAGACAGGTAAGACTTCAGTTTGTTATGCCCAATACACCGGCTATGGTAGGAGAGGGCGTTTTCCTTTTTGAGAAGACAAATTCTCTTGAAGAAGAGGAAAGAAAGCAGATCGAAGCCCTCTTTTCTACCCTTGGTCTGGTCAAAGAGATGGAGTCCTCCCTGATGGGAATCGCAGGTGCAATCACAGGCTGTGGTCCCGCCTTTGTAGATCTGATGATCGAAGCTTACGGAGATGCAGCCGTAAAATATGGTATGAAAAGGCAGGATGCCTATGCCCTCATTTCCCAGATGATCCTTGGTTCGGCCAAGCTTCAGCTGGAGACAGGAAGCCATCCCGGTATTTTGAAGGATAATGTTTGCTCTCCGGCCGGAACAACCATCCGCGGAGTAACCTCCCTGGAGGAACATGGTTTTCGAGATGCCTGCATTAAGTCTATTGATGCGATCATGAGAAAGTAAGAGTGATTGCTTGTGAAAAGGTGCGGGTTATAGGACAAATGTGTTGATAGCTGATTCCAGCCATAAAGGCCGAGATGTTCTGCTCTGGATTAAAATTTAGATCCGGCAGAATCATTCTCGGCCTTTTATTTGTAGAAATTCCAGAAAGTTATAAATTATTTATTGTCCCGGCCGTCCTGTGTTCTACGGGAAAATATACGTGTGAACCTAGACACAGACGATACCCTGCAGACGGATCCGCAAAGCACTCCTCCCGGAACCGGGCCCTGGCTTTGATTTTAGACGAAATAGGGAGGAAAAGCAAGTTATCCCAGGGTTTTCGATTCTTCTATGAAACTTAATGTAAGGGGAGCCGCAGGGGCAGATGCAATGCGGCGGGTAACATGGTACAATAGGGAAAATAAGAAGACAAGGATATAGGGGCAAGATGAAGCAGGGAAGGATTCGTTTTTTGTCAGTCATCGTCATCATGGCATTGGCTTTTTTGCTGATCTTCGGCTTGATTTCAAAATTAAAAAGCGATGCGGAGACTGTGAGCTACAGAGAATATAAAAGGCATTATGTTCTGATCACTGATTCAGAGGATAGTGATTTTTGGGATAAGGTATACGAGAGTGCCGAGGAGGCCGGTAAGAACAGTGATGCTTACGTAGAGCGGTTCGGCGAGAATCTGTCCGTACAGTATGACCGGAAAACACTTTTGAAAATGGCAATCCAGGCTCAGGTGGATGGAATTATTTTTTCCGGAGACGAGAGCCAGGAGACCCGGGATCTAATCAATGAAGCGGTAGACCAGGGGATTCCGGTAGTTACGGTTTTAAACGATTGCTCGAGCAGCAACCGCCAGTGTTATGTCGGTACCGGTAACTATACCCTTGGTCAGGAGTACGGAGAACAGATCGAGAAGCTTCTGGCAGGGGTTGACGGGATCTCAGAAGACAATCCGGCAGAGGTTTTGGTTTTAACCGATAAAGAATACCTGGAGGTAAGTCAGAATCTGATCCTGATGGGAATCCGGGAGTGCCTGGAAGACAGTACGAAGAGTAATGAGGTGAAGGTCGAGACAAAACTGATCAATAATACCGGAGAGTTTAGCTCAGAGGAAGCCATCCGTGATATTTTTCTTGATGAGGAAGATCTTCCTAATATTATCGTTTGCCTGAGTGAGCTGAGTACAAAATGTGCCTATCAGGCTGCGGTAGATTATAATAAGGTAGGAAGTGTAAAAATTTGCGGCCTTTATGATTCGCAGTCGATCCTGGAAGGCGTTTCCAAGGGGATCATCAGTGCGACCCTCACCATTGATACGGATCAGGTGGGGACTTACTGTGTGCAGGCCTTGAATGAGTATCTCTCTACAGGATATACAAATGGATATATGGCGGTAGATACGCATCTGATCACAGAAAAAGAGGCAGAAAAGATTCTGGAAGACAGGGAGGCGGCTGATGATGAAAATGAGTAAGGGCGGCCTGCCGATTCGCTGGAAAGAAATGCGTCTGCAGCAGAAACTGATTCTCATGTTTCTCTTTGTTGCAGCTGTGACGATGGCAGTGAATCTTTTTATCTATGCTGTCATCAATGATATGAGCCGGTCTGTGGAAAATGTTTATGAGACCAATGTAGAGCTCAATGACCTGGCAGATGGTCTGGATTCTTTACATTCTTATATGAAGGAATACGTAGAGACAAAAAGCTCGGATGCCATGGATAATTATTATCAGAGCGAACAGAACTACCGTGATCTGGTGGATGGGATGAATATCGGCATTACAGATGATGAGGTTCTGATCAGCAGAAGAAATATCTATGGCCTTTCCCAGACCTATCTGGATCTTACGGAGGAGATCATTCAGGCAAAGCGAGGCCGGAATGTAGAAAAATACGGAGAGCTCTATGAAGAAGCGGATCAGCTTTACCAGGAGCTGCATACTTTTTTATATAGTGTCAATAATGAACAGTTTAAAAGGAATTCTGAGTCCTATCAGACCCAGATCACGGCGATGCATCTGATCATCCTCTTAAGTATCGCGGTATTAATCCTGGTTATGATCGGGAATGTAGGAATCATTTTGCTGACAACCAAGGACATGACCAAGCCCTTCCGCAAGCTGACCACGGCAGCCAATGAGGTTGCGAATGGTAATTTTGACCTGGAAGAGATTCCGGTAAATAATATGGATGAGATCGGTTCGGTTACCCTGGCCTTTAATCAGATGGTGGGCTGTATCAGGGAATATATCGAACAGCTGCAGCAAACCATGGACCGAGAGGTTCAGATGCAGACCTACCTGAAGGATGCACAGCTGAAGTATCTTCAGGCGCAGATCAATCCGCATTTTCTTTTTAATACTCTGAATGCGGGAATGCAGCTGGCAATGATGGAGGATGCACCAAGAACCGGACAGCTGTTGGATAATCTGGCGGCCTTTTTCCGTTATAATGTCAGAAAAGATGATATAGATGCCTCTTTGGAGGAGGAGATTCATCTGGTAGATAACTATGTTTATATTCTGAATGTAAGGTTTTCCGGAGAGATTCATTTTTCAAAGGATATCGATGATTCTGTTCTGCAAACCAGAGTGCCCAGTATGATCCTGCAGCCTCTTGTTGAAAATGCCGTTAATTATGGACTTCGGGGTCTGGAAGACCGGGAAGGTCTTTTGGAGCTTTCGGTATATAGAAAAGGAAAAGAAATCTGTATCAGCGTCTGGGATAATGGATTCGGTATGGAAAAGGCGCGGATTCAGGAGGTTCTTTCCGGCCAGGTAAAACCGGATGATTCCCGAAAGAATTCCAATGGCGTAGGAATTAAAAATGTAATGGATCGCCTGAAGCTTTATTTCAAAGACCGGGCTTCCCTGGATATTATCAGCGAGGGCAGAGGAAAGGGAACGGAAGTTCTGATCACAATCCCTGAGGATGCCGGGGAGCTAGAGGAAGCGGAACTGCCTGAACAGGAGCAGGCAGTTCCGCGGATAGAATAAACAATAAGGAACTATGGGAGAAGTAAGAAATGTATAGAGTAATGCTGGCGGATGATGAGGGAATTGTCCTCGACTCCTTGAAAATGATCATAGAGAAACAGTTTCCCGGGGAATGCCAGATTGAGACAGCAAAAACAGGTAGAAGTGTGATCGAGCTGGCGGAAAGCTTTCGCCCCAATATCGCCTTTATGGATATTCAGATGCCCGGCATAAACGGGATCGATGCGATGAAGGAGATCATGCAGAGCAATCCCTCGATTGTTTTTATCGTACTGACTGCCTATGACCGCTTTGAGTATGCCAAAGAGGCAATTAATCTTGGCGTTTTCGAATACCTCAACAAACCCTTTAGTCCGGCAATGATCGAGGATGTGCTGAAGAGAGCCTTTAAGCTGGTAGACTCCAGGAAAAAGAAGAGAAGCGACGATCTGATCATCAAGGAGAAGCTGGAGAGAGTAACCCCGATCATAGAAAACGGCTTTGTCTATGCTTCTATGTTCCGGGAACAATTTGAAGATGAGCTTAGTATCTATAAGCAGGTTCTGGGGATCAGCGCAGACTATGGCTATATGCTGGCCGTTATGGTTGAGGATAATAAGCATGGAGAAAAAGAAGCGCATACGGATGGGGTCGGTATCTGGAACCAGGTAAATTATGACAAGATCGTTTCGATCATTAAGAATACCTGGCCCTGTCTGGTTGGCTTGGTCATTACAAATAAGATTCCGGTCTTTATTCCCAAGGAGGAGGATAAGATCGAATACGAGGAAAGAATCGCGATCATCGATATGGCCAGGGAATTGACCAGGCAGCTTCGTAAAAAGATCGGACTTAACTTTCGAATCGGAATCGGTTCTGTGAAAAAGATCAGAGAAAGCAGGGATTCTTATGAAGAAGCCGTGCGGGCTCTGAACAATTCCAGCAGCAGTGTGGCCCATGTGGAAGATATGGACTTGCAGCTCAAGTACGATGAGGAATATCCTCTGGATCTGGAGAAGAGCCTTTTTGCAACCATGCGCGCCGGAAAAAAAGAGGAGTGTGCTAGGGCTGCGGATGCTTATTTTGACTGGATGGTACAAACTTATGATGATGATAATATCAGTGTGAAGCTGAAAATTCTGGAGTTTGTCTTATTTGCGGATCACGAGGTTTATTTAAAGGGTGGCGTGACCTATCATTTCGAGGACAGAGCAGACTATCTTCCTATTGTAATGAATGCAAGCGGAAACAGTGCTCTTCGCAGCTGGTTTGTGAAGAAGTTCAGAAATGTAGCCGAAAAAATGGTTGAGAAGAAGGGAGAAAAGGAAAATCATCTGATCGTTCAGGCCAAGGCCTATATTTCTGAGAATTTCCAGAAGGATATTTCCCTGGATGATGTATCAAGACGCTTGGATCTTAGCTCTTATTATTTCAGCAAGCTTTTTAAAGAGGAGACGGGCAGTAATTTTACAGAATATGTAACCAAATTGCGTATGGATAAGGCAAAGGAGCTTCTGGAGGATAAGAGTCTTAGCATGAAGGCGATTTGCAGTGCGGTAGGCTACAGTGATCCCAACTATTTCAGCAGAATTTTTAAGAAAAATGAAGGGGTAACGCCGACAGAATACAGAGGAAGAGAAGTGCATGAAATATAAGCTTTGGATAGGCGGAATCTTTGCCCTGATGGCGGTTCTGATCGTTTGCATTGTGATCACGAGAGAAAGCACGGTAACCCGCCAGCCGGCCTTAGAAAAAACAAAGGAAGATTCCGGCAGCTCTGAGAGTAAGGAAGAGCTTGAGATTGGCGTCTCCTTCGATTCTCTGATCCTTGAGAGATGGCAGAGAGACAGGGATATTCTTGTGTCGGTTGCCCAGGAGCAGGGAGCCCAGGTGAATTTTCAAAATGCCAATGGGGTTCTTGATACCCAGGTGGAGCAAATCGAATATTTTATCAAAAATCAGGTGGATGCCATCGTGATCGTGGCTGTAACCTGTGAGGATCCGCAAAACAAATTAAAGGAAGCCATCGCAGATGCCCATGAAGCAGGGATTCCGGTGATCGCTTATGACCGCCTGATCCTAAATGCCGATGTGGACTGTTATATTTCCTTTGATAATAAGGAAGTCGGCCGTCTTATGGGAGAGCATATGAAGGAGCATCTGGGCGGGGAAGGAAAATTGCTGCAGATTTGCGGTCCTATGGCGGATTATAATGTTCCTCAGGTCATGGAAGGCTTCCAGGAGGCCTTAGAAGGAACAAATATCACTATTGTGGAGACGGATTATGCAGAGAACTGGACAGGAGAGAAAGGCTTTTCCTTTACCAGCGAATTTCTTAATAAAAACACAGCCCCTAATGGTATCATGTGCGGAAATGACAGTATTGCCGGCAATGCCATAAAGGCTCTCTCCGAGCGGAGATTATCGGGAAGCGTCTGTGTAGTAGGCCAGGATGCGGATCTGGATGCCTGCCAGAGGATTGTAGAAGGAACCCAGTGTATGACTGTCTATAAGCCGGCCGAACAGGAGGCGAAAATGGCAGCGCAGATTACGGTGACGCTTGCCAAGGGAGAAGACATTTCCGTGGATGAGACGATAAATGACGGAAGCTATGATGTTCCCTATGAAAAACTAGCACCCATTCTTGTCAATAAGGACAATATGGATGAGGTGATCACCGGAAAGTATCATGAGGAAAGCGATATTTACCTGAATGTAAGCAAATAAGGAAGCATTAGCACAGGACATTTTTGCCAATGACAAAAATGTCCTATTTTTTATTTTTTTTAAGCAATTTTTACTTTTTATTTATTTGTGCTATACAAAATATACAGAAAAGAACAAAATAATCCATGTTTCATTGTGATATTATGACAGTAAGAAATGATTAACAAAACAAGGAGGAATTGTTAATGAAGAAAAAATTACTTGCAGGATTATTGGCTATGGCCATGGCAGCGTCTCTGACAGCATGCGGAAGCACAGGTTCTGATAGCTCAGCAGCAGACAGCTCAGCAGATAGCTCATCAACAGGAAGCTCAGCAGACAGCACAGCTTCCACAGGACAGAAGATTGGTATTTCTATGCCGACTCAGTCTCTTGAGAGATGGAGCCGTGACGGAAGCTATCTGGAGCAGCAGTTCAAGGATGCAGGATATGAGACAGAAGTTACCTATTCTGATAATGATTCAACAAGACAGGTTAACGACATCCAGAACATGATCGCTGATGATGTAGATCTTCTGATCGTAGCCGCAATCGATGGTGAAGCACTGAACACAGCAATGGATGATGCTGCAAAAGCTGGCATCCCGGTTATTTCTTATGACCGTCTGATCCTGAATGATGCTGTTTCCTATTATGTATCTTTCGATAACTATACTGTAGGTAAGCTGCAGGGTGAGTATATCGTAGATCAGCTGGATCTTGATAATGCAGGCGATAAGACTTATAACCTGGAGATCACAGCAGGTGATCCGGCCGACAACAACGCAACCTACTTCTTCAATGGTGCGATGGATGTACTGAATCCTTATATCGAGGATGGCACTCTTGTTGTTCCGTCAGGACAGACAGACTTCGATAGCGTTGCAACAGCTCAGTGGAACACAGATGATGCAATGGAAAGAGCACAGAACGTTCTTTCTTCCTACTATGCAGATGGAACACAGCTGGATGCATGGCTTTGCTCCAATGACTCTACTGCACTTGGTGTAGCAAAGGCTGTTACTTCTGATTATAAGGGATCCAACAGCATCCTTATCACAGGACAGGACGGCGATGAAGCTAACCTGAAGAACATCGTTGATGGTGTTCAGAGCATGACAGTTTACAAGAACGTAAGTGATGAGTCTATCGTAACTCTTGAACTTGCTAAGGCAATGCTGAATGGCGATACCATTGATGCATCCTTGATCGATAAGTTTGGTGTAGAAGCTACTTATGACACAGAGTCTTATGAGACATCTGGAGGCAACAAGTGCCCGTCATTCCTTCTGGTTCCGAACGTAATCACAAAAGACAATCTGCAGGATCTTGTAGACACAGGTCTCTATGAGATGGACGGCGATTATCTGAAAGCAGTAAACTAATCTTTTCGGATTCGTACTTATTAAGAAAAATTAGAATTACTGTAACAGAAGAAAACAGTAAAGTTTAGAAGAAAAGGCTGAAAAACAGTCTGTTATTAGAGGCGGGCCAGTCATGGTACCGCCTCTATTTTAGAAAGAGCGAAAGGAGGAGATCTTTTGGCGGATACCATTTTGGAAATGAAATCCATCACGAAAGAATTCCCTGGCGTTAAAGCTTTGGATAACGTTAATCTTGAGGTAGAAAGAGGCGAGATTCACGCTCTGATCGGGGAAAACGGTGCAGGAAAATCAACATTGATGAATGTTTTGTCCGGAACATATCCGGTAGGTTCCTACACGGGAGAAATTTATTATAACGGAGAACTCTGTGAATTTAAGACGCTGAAGGACAGCGAGAATAAGGGCATCGTTATCATTCACCAGGAGCTGGCGCTGATTCCGCTTCTGACGATTGGCGAAAACATGTTCCTTGGAAATGAGAAGAAGACAAAAACAGGCAGAATTGACTGGGATGCAACCTTTAACGATGCCGAAAAACATATGGCACAGGTAGGACTCCATGAGTCAGCTCAGACCTTGATCAAGGATATCGGAACCGGTAAGCAGCAGCTGGTAGAGATTGCGAAGGCCTTCTCTAAGAACGTTAAGCTGCTGATCCTGGATGAGCCGACCTCATCATTGAATGATGAAGATGCGAAGATGCTCCTGGATCTGTTGATTTCCTTCAAGAAGGAAGGATTGACCTCTATCATTATCACACATAAGCTGAATGAGATCATCTATTGTGCGGATAAGGCAACGATTATTCGAGATGGCAGTACCATTGAAACTCTGGTTAAGGGCGTGGATGAGTTTACAGAGGATCGTATTATTAAGGGTATGGTAGGTCGACCGATGGAAGACCGTTACCCGAAGAGAGAACATCATGTTTCTTCCGAGGTAAAGATGGAAGTGAAGAACTGGACAGTTTATCACCCCTTATATCCGGAAAAGCTGGTAGACAAAGATGTATCCTTTAAGGTTCATAAGGGAGAGGTTGTTGGATTCTCCGGACTGCAGGGTGCAGGTCGTACCGAGCTGGCAATGTCTATTTTCGGAAGAAGCTATGGCTCCAAGTGTGAAGGCGAGCTTTATATCGATGGAGAAAAAGTAGAGTTAAAGACACCGGAGCAGGCGATCCACCATAAACTGGCTTATGTGACAGAAGACCGTAAGACAAACGGACTGATCCTGGGTGAGACCATCAAATTCAATACCACACTGGCTCGCTTGGACAAGGTCTGCAACAATGGCATAATCGATCGAACAGCAGAGACAAATGTAGCGGAGAAGATGACCGAGGAGATGGGAACAAAGACACCATCTGTTAATCAGAAGGTAGGTAATCTGTCCGGTGGTAACCAGCAGAAAGCCCTTCTTGGCAAATGGATGTTCACAGAGCCGGAAATCCTGATCCTGGATGAACCGACCCGTGGTATCGACGTTGGTGCGAAGTACGATATCTACTGCCTGATCAATAAGATGGTAGAGGATGGCAAATCTGTAATTATGATTTCTTCAGAGATGCCGGAATTGATCGGTATGTGTGATCGTATTTATGTCATGAATGAAGGAGAACTTAAAGGCGAGGTTCGTGCGAGTGAAGCGACACAGGAAATGATCATGAGCTTCATTATCCGCGCCGATAAGTAGTGAGAAAGGAGTATATGAGATGAAAGATAAGAAATCATCTGCGAGCATCGGAAGCTTTCTTACCAAATACAGTATGGTAATCGCTTTGGTATGCGTATTTGTTTTATTTTATTTCCTGACAGGCGGACGCCTGCTCTATGCACAGAATATGTCTAACCTTCTGATCCAGAACGGATATGTATTGGTTATGGCCTGCGCAATGCTCTTGTGTATCCTGACAGGAGGTAACATCGATCTTTCTGTTGGCTCCCTTATCTGTATGGTAGGTGGTATCGCAGCAGTTCTGATCACAAACAAGGGAATGAACCCGATCCTTACGATTATCATTTGTCTTCTGATCGGACTTGCAGCCGGTGTATGGCAGGGATATTGGATTGGTTATGTTAGAATTCCTCCTTTCATCACAACACTGGGTGGTATGTTTATTTTCCGAGGAATCGGACGTCTTGTATTGGATAGTAAGACAGTTGCTGTACAGAACCAGGCTTTCCTGAACATCTTTACAGCATATATCAAGGTTCCGGGTCTGGATACAGATGAGAGAATCCTTTCCCCGATCCTTGTAGCGATTCTTGTAATTGCAATTCTTTTCATTACAACAGCAAGATCCAGAGCTCATAAGGCGAAAAAAGGATATCGCCAGAACAATGCCCTGGTAGATTATGGCCGTATTGTTGTTATTTCTGCTCTTTTATTCGGTTACTGTATTCTTCTTGCACAGTACAGAGGAATCTCAGTTATGCTGCTTTGGGTTGTAGCAATCTGCCTGATCTATAACTTTATTACATCAAGCGCTGCTTTCGGACGTTACTTCTATGCAGTAGGTGGTAATGAGAAGGCTACAAAGCTTTCCGGTATCAATACAAACAAGGTATACTTCCTTGCCTATGCAAGCATGGGACTGATCGCAGGTCTTTGCGGACTCCTTTGCCTGGCACGTGTCGGATCTGTTTCAGGTTCTACAGGTACCTCTTATGAGATGGATGCCATCGGCGCCTGCTTCATCGGTGGTGCATCTGCTTACGGCGGAAGCGGAACAATCCCGGGCGTTATCGTCGGTGCCCTTCTTCTGGGTGTTATCAACATGGGTATGTCAATCATGGGTGTTGGTGATTCCTGGCAGTATGTAATCAAAGGTGCTGTACTTTTGATTGCCGTAATCTTCGACGTAGTATCTAACCGTAAAAAAGGTTGATTTTTAAAAATATCTGATTCAGAATATGGGAGAAATGCAGATGAAAACAGAAGCATTTGGAAAAAGCTCAACAGGTTTGGAAGCAAGTCTTTATACCCTGGAGAATGCAAATCATACCGTGGTTAAGGTAACAGATTATGGTGCAACACTTGTATCCATTCTTTTCGCTGATAAAGAGGGAAAAGAAAAAGATCTGATCCTGGGTTATGATGATGTGAGCGGTTATGAAAGCCATACCTGCTATTTCGGTGCCACCATCGGACGAAACGGCAACCGAATCGCAAACGGTCGTTTTACCATTAATGGAAAAGAGTATCAGCTGGACCAAAATGAAAATGAAAACAATCTTCACAGCGGCCAGAACGGATTTGACGGTGTTCTTTGGGAAGTAAAAGAGAGAAAGGAAGATACCATTACTTTCTATCATTATAGCCCGAAGGAAGAGCAGGGATTCCCGGGAAACATGGAGATTACTGTGACTTTTACGATCGATGAAGAAGATACCCTTCACCTCGTCTACGATGCAAAGGCGGATGAAGATACCGTTATGAATTTCACCAATCACAGCTATTACAACCTGGGCGGACATGACAGCGGTACTGTCTATGAGCAGCTTTTACAGATCATGGCAGACAAGTATAATCCGGTCATCGATTCCAAGTCGATTCCGACCGGTGAAAATGCAGCTGTAGAGGGAACGCCTATGGATTTCACCCAGCCGAAGAAGATCGGTCAGGATATTGAGGCTGATTTTGAACAGCTGAAATTCACAAAAGGCTTTGACCACAATTATGTATTAAGCGAAGAGCCGGGTGAGATGAAGCTGGCAGCAAAGGCTTTTTGTCCGGAGAGTGGAATTCATATGGATGCTTATACAGACTGCTGTGCGATCCAGTTCTATGCCGGTAATTTCATCGGCGAGCAGACCGGAAAGGCAGGAGTTGCCTATGGCGATCGTCACGGATTTTGCCTGGAATCCCAGTTTTGCCCGAATGCAGTCAATGAAGAGAATTTTGTATCTCCGGTAGTGAAGGCAAATACTCCCTATCATTCAGAGACAAAGTATCATTTTTATCGCGGATAAGTGAGGAAACTATGTACTATATAGGAATTGATCTTGGAACATCATCAGTAAAAATGCTCCTGATGGAAGAAAATGGAACAATCGTAAAAACGGTATCCGGAGAATATCCTTTAGAGTTTCCGAAGCCGGGCTGGAGCCAGCAGAAGCCGGAAGACTGGTGGGAGCGTATCTGCGAAAAGCTTCCGGAACTTCTGGAAGGAATCGATAAATCTAAAGTAAAGGGAATCGGTGTCGGCGGCCAGATGCATGGTCTGGTTGTTTTAGACGAGGCGGATCAGGTGATCCGCCCGGCGATTCTCTGGAACGACGGACGGACAGAAAAAGAGGTAGAATACCTCAACAATGTGATCGGCAAGGAGAAGCTGAGCGAATATACGGCAAATATTGCTTTTGCCGGCTTCACGGCACCGAAGATTCTCTGGATGGAGAAAAACGAGCCGGAGCTCTTTGCTAAGATTGCGAAGATCATGCTGCCAAAGGATTACATCAACTATAAGCTGACCGGTGTCTTCGCTACAGATGTATCAGATGCTTCCGGTATGCTCTTAATGGATGTAAAGAACAAGTGCTGGTCTAAGGGAATGCTCGACATTTGCCATATCAAAGAAGAGCAGATGGCGACGATCTTTGAATCTTATGAGAAGATCGGTTGTGTCAGCAAGGAGATCGCAGCTCAGTTCGGTATTCCCGAGGATGTAGCAGTTGCGGCAGGTGCAGGCGATAATGCGGCGGCAGCGGTTGGAACCGGAACAGTAGGAGACGGAAACTGTAACATTTCTCTTGGTACTTCCGGAACGGTCTTCATCTCATCCGAAAAGTTTGGTGTAGATGAGAATAATGCCCTGCATTCCTTCGCACATGCGGACGGAAAATATCATCTCATGGGATGCATGCTTTCCGCAGCAAGCTGTAATAACTGGCTGATGAAAAATATCTTTGAAACAGATGATTTTGCAAGAGAGCAGTCCCTGATCAAAGAAGAAAATCTGGGACATAATCATTTATTCTTCCTCCCCTATCTGATGGGAGAGAGAAGCCCGATCAATGATACCAATGCCAGAGGAACCTTTATCGGCGCGACCATGGATACGACAAGAGCAGACTTTACCCAGGCAGTACTTGAGGGTGTTGCATTTGCGGTCAAAGATATGTTTGTGATTGCCGAAAAGCTTGGCATTCATATCGAAAAAAGCAAGATCTGCGGCGGCGGTGCAAAGAGTGCTCTCTGGAAGAGGATGATCGCAAGTATACTTAATATTAAGCTGGAGATCCTTGTATCCGAGCAGGGACCCGGTATGGGCGGCGCCATGCTGGCCATGGTGGCAACAGGTGCTTATGCATCCGTAGAAGAAGCCTGCAAGAGTATCGTAGAGGTTGCAGAAGTGGTTGAACCGGAACCGAATCTGGTTGCTCTTTATCAGGAAAGATATGAAAAGTTCCGCCAGATCTATCCGGCAACAAAGGAACTCTTTAAGCATATCGTATAAAGCCTGATAATTTAAAAAAATATAATATGAAAATGAGAAAGGACGGATTGTTATGTTAAATAATATTCCTGAGGTAAAAATGGGTATTATCGCAGTTTCCCGTGACTGCTTCCCCATTACGCTTTCCACCAAGAGAAGACAGAATATCGTAGAAGCTTACGGTGAGGGACTTTATGAATGTCCGATCACGGTAGAAAATGAAGCAGATATGCTGAAGGCAGTAGAGGATGTAAACAAGGCAGAATGTAATGCCCTTGTGATCTTCCTTGGAAACTTTGGACCTGAGACACCGGAAACATTGATTGCAAAACATTTTGACGGACCCTGCATGTATGTAGCAGCTGCAGAGGGTGACGGAGATATGGTTGACGGCCGTGGCGATGCTTACTGCGGCGCTCTGAACTGCTCTTATAACCTTGGTATGAGACATATCAATGCTTATATGCCGGAATATCCGATCGGAACCGCTCAGGATATTGCTAAAATGATCAAGGAATTTGTACCGATCGCTAAGGCTCTGATCGGTATCAGCAACCTGAAGATCATTACATTTGGTCCGAGACCCCAGGATTTCTTTGCTTGTAATGCACCGATCAAAGGCCTCTATGAGCTGGGTGTAGAAGTAGAAGAGAATTCCGAGCTTGATCTTTTTGTTTCCTATCAGGCACATGCAAACGATCCCCGTATCCCGAATGTCTGCAAGGACATGGCAGAAGAGATGGGAGAGGGATGCTATTACGAGGATCTGAATGTTCGTATGGCACAGTATGAGCTGACTCTTCTTGACTGGGCAGAGGAGCATAAGGGATCCAGAAAGTATGTTGCATTTGCAAATAAATGCTGGCCTGCTTTCCCGGGCACCTTTGGATTTGAGCCCTGCTATGTGAATTCCAGACTGGTATCCAGAGGAATTCCGGTAGCATGTGAGGTAGATATCTATGGTGCACTCAGCGAATATATCGGTATGTGTGCATCCGGAGATACCGTAACTCTGCTCGATATCAATAACTCCGTACCGCAGTACATCTATGACGAGGACATCAAAGGAAAATATGACTATAACCTTACAGATACCTTCATGGGCTTCCATTGCGGAAATACACCGGAGTGCAAGATGTGCGATAACCGTGCGGTAAGATACCAGCTCATTCAGCATAGACTCCTTGAGCCGGAAGGAAGCGATCCGGATATCACAAGAGGAACACTTGAGGGAGATATCGCAGCAAGTGATATTACCTTCTACAGACTCCAGTGTGATTCAGAAGGAACCCTTCGCAGCTATATCGCAGAAGGCGAGATCCTGGATGTACCGACAAGATCCTTTGGTGGTATCGGTGTATTTGCAATCCCGGAGATGGGACGTTTCTACAGACACGTTCTGATCCAGAAGAGATATCCGCATCACGGAGCAGTTGCTTTTGCACATGTTGGTAAAACACTCTTTGAAATCTTCAAATTCCTCGGCATTGAGGATATTCAGTACAATCGTCCGAAGAGTCTGCCCTATCCGACAGAGAATCCTTTTCATTGATTGACTGTAAGAAAGATTTTATATAGCTTTACAAAGAATTAACAAAATCAGGCTAACAGGCTTTACCTTCTTCTACTATGCTAAATGCATAGAAAGAAAGGAGGAATATCATGAAGCTGAAAGAGATTGCTTATGTCGTAAGAAACAGCCTCTTGCTTGGTTTGATCGTTTTTTTCATTACTTGGGTAATCTGCAGCCTGCTTGGCCTGAGTCCGGAGGCAGTAACAAGAAATGCAACGATCGTTGCCGGTTATCTGCTCGTATTTGTGGGCTTTTATGGTTCGCTGGTTCGCCTCTTGAGAAAACCTCTTTAACATATAGCATGTAAAACCTTATATTGTCCCTACCACTCCTGCTGACGCCGCATAAGGCTGTCGGCAGGAGTTTTTTCTTACCAGGGTCTCCCTGGTTAGAAAAAAAATAAGAGTTTGAAATTGAGCAAAAGGCCGAGAATGATTCTGCCGGATCTAAAACACGCTCTTATATAGATTAACCCTCGTACTGCATATCATCACACTTTGCAGTACGGCATTATGAATCTCGGCCTTTGTTGTTTGGATTAGCCATCAACATGTTTTGTTCTATAAGGCTTCTTCTGCTATAATCTGAAGCAAGAGCGAAAAGGGAGGATTGTTTTATGAAAGCAGTTATTATCAATGAATTTGGCGGGCCGGAGAAGCTGATCTATACAGAGGTTGAAAAGCCGGTACCGAAAGCAGATGAGATTCTGGTAAAAAATGTAATAATCGGTGTCGGAAAGCCGGACTATCTCGTCAGAAGCGGAAATGATCCTTATCTGGAGGATCAGCTGCCGGGTCTGATCGTGGGAAATGAAAGTGCCGGAATTGTAGAGGCAGTCGGACCGGATGTGAAGGAGATCCGGGTGGGAGATCACGTTGCTGTATTAAACGGAACAGGCTGTGGCTCTCATGCAGAATATTCCTGTGCGGCAGAGCGTTTTGCCATCAAGTTGCCTAAGGAGCTTCCGATTGAGAAGGTGCCCGGTATTTTAAATCTTCAGGTGGCCTATGCCCTTCTTTATGATATCGGAAGGGGAACGGAAGGGAATTCCCTCTATATTTCCGGCGCCGCAGGCGGAATCGGTACCACCCTGGTGCAGATGGCACTGGATAAGGGGATGAAGGTTATCGGCAGTGCCTCCACAGAGGAAAAATGTGAGGTTCTTCGCGGACTTGGCGCAGATCATGTATTTAACTATAAAGAAGAGAATGAAAAAGAGAAGATCTTATCCTATACCGATGGAAAAGGTGTGGATCTGATCTATGATCAGCTGGCCGGACCAAAGCTGCAGGAGAAGGTAGACGCTTTGGCAGATTTTGGTATGATCGTTCTGTATAACTGGTTGGAGGGAGATCCCGGATTCGATCAGCTTGACACCATTATCAAGAATGCACCTCATGCAAAGGCGATTCGTTCCTTCTCTTTCCATGTTTATGACGATAAGACAGAGCGCCGTCTGGCCAATGCCCAGAAGGTCTTTCAGATGATTCAGGAGGGAAGGGTAAAACCTGTTGTCTATCGAGATCTGCCCCTTTCCCAGGCAAGAGAAGCACATGAACTTTTGGATGCCGGCAAGGTGATCGGTAAGTTGATCATGCATCCTTAAGCAGAGCATTATTTAGTAGATCAATGGAAAAATCAAGCTTTGAATTAATCTATGATGTGGTGAAAAGAATTCCTTACGGAAAAGTAGCAAGCTATGGACAGGTCGCTGCCCTGGCCGGAAACAAAAGATGGGCCAGGGTAGTGGGCTATGCCCTGCATGCAAATCCCGATCCGGATCACATTCCCTGCTATCGGGTTGTGACAAAGGAGGGAAAGGTTTCCAAGGCCTTTGTCTTCGGCGGAGAGAATCAGCAGATTGCACTTTTGGAGAAGGAAGGGGTCTGCTTTGTAGACGGCCATGTGGATATGGCACGTTTTCAATGGGATACCTCCTGGACAGAGCTTCTTGGAAATGAACCTTAAGAAAAGGAATCACCGGAATAGATACAGAAATCCATACAGATATAAATACAGATATTTATACAGAAATAAGCAAAAGAGAAATAAGCGGATAAAGAATACAGAGGCAGACAAATGGACTATAAAGCCTATATATTTGATATGGACGGCACGGTTTTAAATACCGTTGCGGATTTAAAAAATTCCATGAATTATGCATTTACCAAGGCAGGCCACAAAGGGACTTTTACAGAGGAGGATGCAAAGCAGCTCTTTGGGAGCGGCGTCCTTGTTGCCATCGAAAGAGGGCTGGCTCTGGAAAAGGGAGCTACTTATCAGAATCTGCTCCTCATCGGAACAGAAGAGGCCAAAGAGCCCGATCAGATGACAAAGGAGGAGATCGATCGGATTCTTGCGATCTATAATGCCTATTATCCCTTACATTGTGATGAGGAAACCGGCCCCTATCCCGGGATAGAAGAACTTCTGGAGGAACTTCAGAAGAGGGGCTGCAAGCGGGCCGTTGTATCCAATAAACCGGATAATGCCGTGCAGAAGCTGGCCGAGCTTCATTTTAAGGGACTATTCGATTATGCCCAGGGGGAAAAAGCAGATGTAAAAAGAAAGCCGGCAGCGGATATGGTGAATCTTTGTCTGGCGGCACTCGGATTGGATAAAAAAGATGCGGTTTATATCGGAGATTCTGAGATCGATATTGAAACGGCAGAAAATGCAGGCCTGAATTGTATTTCCGTTGACTGGGGCTTCCGTTCCAAAGAGTTTTTGGAGAAGTGCGGAGCGAAGCGGATTGTTTCCTCACCAGGGGAGATACTAAACTAATGTCATGGCGATGGGAGGGAGATATGCCGCAAAGACACACTTCGTTTCCTACTCGCCGCAGGCGGCTTATTCGCGTAGACTACCGCAAACTCGCACTCCGCGCTCACTCAGGGCTAAAGCCCTTCGACCCCTTGGGCACAGTGCTCTCGTCTGCGCTGCCAGCCTGCAGCTCCCTACGGAA
>CAVHNP010000036.1:0-22235 GCA_963637505.1 Prevotella sp. CAG:279 | reverse complement strand
CAGACGAATAGTACTTTTATCATCTTATTTTTAACTCCTTGATTTGCGGCGAAATACGCCGGATTGCCTTATTATCTTTGAAAATGCGGTGAAGTTATTTTCTTCATCACAGACTGCTGCCAAGTTCCTTCAACTCAGCAATAGCATCTACATTATGGCTCAAGTCCTTTCTGTCGCTTGCAGAATATGATTTCATAAACAGCATATTCCAAGACAAGTAATCTGCCATGCACTGGAACTGCTTATTGATCAGTTCATACTGAATGCTGCCGACCGGAGCAGCTCCGACAACAAGAACACCGACTTTCTTATTCTTCAGATGCAGTCCTTTGCAATAACATTTATCGATGATGAGCTTCAGCTGTGCTGACATTCCCCACCAATAAACCGGTGTGGCAAATACAATCACATCTGCTGCAACGATTTTATCTATGGTTGGATTCGTATCGTCCTGATCTACGCAGCCCTTGCTGCATTGACAGACTCCGCAGCCTTTACATGGAGCAATGGATAACTTCTCCGGTGCTATGATTTCTATCTCATTGCCTTCTGCGACACCTTCAGTAAATGCCTGAATTGCCGTTAATGTGTTCCCTTTTCTTGCACTTCCATTTATGATTACAATCTTCATTGCCAACCTCCCGAAATCCTGTTCAATCAAAATTGTACGATTCTTCTACAGTATCTTTGCTAAAGCGCTTTCTTTATTCCGCCTTTTTCCAGAATTTGTTCAGCTATCTGATCTGTTTGATCAATTCCATATTGATATAGTTCTTGTTTTGCCTCTTCCAAGGCATCCGAAAAACTATTTACCATAGCGTCAAACCTTTGCATGGCAAGTCTTGCACCAATTCCAACCTGAATTGCTTCCTTTTCAAATGACTCTCTTGATATTTCATTAATGTTATATTTTCCGCCAATGCTTAATGCCATCTCTTCTGTGCTGCTTTTATAAACCATGGTACTCACGATATCGTATGCCGGAGCCAATCGGATACTTTTCAGATCCGCTGCGTAAAGCAAAGAAAGATTTTTGATGTGATTATCTGTGTTTCCGATCAGATAATTAAACACACAAATATCCCACAATTTCAACGAATCTGCCATAGGATCAGCCGAATATGAACGGATTACATCAAAAAGTTTTTTTATATATCCTTCCTGGTTTTTCTCATATTTATTCACTGAGGCAATCCCAAGTGCCTGCGCAAAATCTTCCTGATGAAGCCGACAAGGGACAAGCAATCCATTGATTACATTATTTTCCAAAATAAATTGTCTATCATATCGTTTCGTTGCAAAAAGTACAGCCTCATCATCATTTTTATCTGTAGTAACAATGAAACTTTCCGGAATTTCAATTCCTAGCTTTTTTGCTGTTAAAAGGCATAATTGCTCATTTGCAACAATTTTTTTTAATCGTACATGGCTCTGCTTTACAATATGTGTGCTTGGTGCTTCTCCAATCGGCAAGTACCATTTTTTATCTATTTCATTATAATATAATCCAACTTTTCCGGATGCTCCTGTTAATGATAAATGCGATTTTGTAACCAATTCAGCAGATTCAGTTGCCCCCTCACTGGCAAGAGCATATACTTCCTTTGCAGAAAGCTCACGATATTCTGGTTCAATAATATAATCTGAATTTTCTATAACTTTAATTGCTCCCAGACACTCTCTACCCAGACCTGCTAAAATAGATAAATAATCATTTTCATCCATGTGCATCCATTGTGCAACGCATTTTCTTGTAAAACCTTCCGGCAGTAAGCCCTCAAAGAAGATTCGAGTACGCCTTGCATCAAATGTCTTTTCTTCTAATGGAAGGCCAATGGAAATAGCTCGATGCTCCGGAGTGCTCGCATATGCTGTATCATATGTAAAGCAAGCATTTTCTGAACTATTTCCTATAATTTCTCCCACATATTTACTTGTACCATTGATTTCAATATAGACCGACAATCTTCTCATAGTATCATCCTCGTCGTTCCACTAATAAATCCAAGCCCAGAATATTTATCAAGCGAATTGTTTTTTCAATCTCTGCTGTTGGTTTTCCTCTTTCCAGATCGGAAATAAAGGTCACAGAAAGACCTGTAAAATCTGATAAATAAGCTTGTGTATAATTTAATTCTTTCCTTCTTTCACGGATAACCTGACCTAATGCTTTTGAATCTGTTATTTTCATAATTTCTCCAGAATTTGCCGTACGGCTAAATATCGCAACCGTCCTCGAAAATATGCCGTACGGCTAAACTATGTGTTTTCATTATATTCTTAGCCGTACGGCTATGTCAATTTTTTATCCCGGGAAAGAGCTATACTTCTTATAGAGAGAAAGATACTCTTCCTCCACCTCTTTAAATGCCCTCATCCTGTAATCCAATTCTATATGAATTTTTGGCTCTTCTCCGGCCCTTTCTTCTCCTAAAAGCTCCTTCAGGTCATACCAGAGCATGGCCTTATCTATCTCCTTCAGCTGTCTGCCTTCCTCCTCCGTCAGATCTGCCCCCAGAAACTTCTCATAGATCAAACTTAAAAGAGCTTCCTCATGCTGAACATAAGATGGGAAAGATTTCTTAAAGGGACTCGGAACATCTGACAGATAGCATTCACTGGCATCATGGAGCAGGCCGGCCAGGATCATTTTCTCTGACAAGCCTCTCGCCTTTGCCTCCTTCGCACAGCAAATGCAATGCTCCCCCACAGACCAAAAACGATGCACATGCCCATTTCCCCGGCATAGCAAAGATAAGGCATGTGCAATATCCCGAATATCAATCGCTTCCGGATCCGGATTCATTGGATCAAAATGTTTTCCTGTATAGCTTGTAATATAATCACTCATAGTTTTTCAATACTTTCTAAATTTCGTATTTTTTCTATTTATTTTAGCACCGGCCGGATCCTTTTCCCCCTTCTCTTTTCCAAGTATTCTCCAAATCCCTCTCGGATATGATATATTCTATATGTAATCATTTCACAGCCATACTTTACAGAAAGGAAGTAAATATATGGGTTCAGCAATTATATGGAGAGTGATCGCACTCGGCGGTATTTTTCTCGTACTTGGATTTGTCTGGTGGATCATTCAGATTGTCGCAAACTGGCGCATCTTTACAAAAGCAGGTGAGGCGGGATGGAAAAGCATCATCCCCATCTACGGTGATTATATCGCATATAAGATTTCCTGGCGCACAAGCTATTTCTGGCTCACGATCATTCTCGGTGCCATCAGCTCCTATCTGACCAGCCTGACAGCAGATGGCGGCAGTTTCCTGCTTTCCGCCCTTGCAGGACTCTTATCCCTTGTACTGCTTGTCTTTAGCTTTATGTACTCTCTGAAGAGAGCAAGGGCTTTCGGAAAGGGAGTCGGATTTGCCCTCGGCTTATTCTTCTTTGAGCCGATCTTCCTGGTCATCCTTGGATTTGGCGATGCCAGATACCTTGGTCCGGACAGATAGAAGAGACAGATAGAACAGCTAAGCTATCAATTCACTTCAGGGCTTCTGCAGCGCAAGCCTAGCGGATTTGCTGCTGGCCGCTTGCGCTGTAAAGCTCAAACCATTCATATTGTTCCAGCTTTACATCCAAAGCCTGGATAGCCTGATCCAAACGGGAAAGCTTCCTGCTTCCGACCAGAGGCATTGCGCCTACCGGATGATAAAGGATCCAGGCATAAACGATCACGGAAGGCTCTACGCCATGCCTTTCTGCAATCTCTTCTATTTTCTTTCTTACTTTCCGAACGCTTTGCTCCTCAGAGGTAAAAAGAGTACCGCCTGCCAAAGGCGACCAGATCATGGGATGAATCCTGTGATAGCTAAGATAATCCATCATGCCGGAATTAAAATGCTCAAAGCAAAGCGGATTCCATTCGATCTGATTGGTTACCAGCTCCCCATCCATGGCTTTATTTAAGGCATCGAATTTATAAGGATCAAAATTCGAAACGCCCACTTCTTTTACAAGGCCTTCCGCCTTCAGCTCCTTTAAGGCTTTCGCCGAATCCCAGGGATCCAGAAGGGGATCCTCCCGATGAATCAGATAAAGATCGATATGATCCGTATGCAGCCGTTTTAAGGCCTCATGGCAGGATTTTATGATCTGCTCATAGCTCGTATTATAATAGCCAAACTCCTCTCCATTGATCTTCTTTTTATAGATTCCCATCTTCGAAACTAGCTCGATCTGACTGCGCAGTCCCGGATCCTTTGCAAAGGCATCTCCCATCAGCTTCTCGCATAGGGTATCTCCGTAAATTTCCGCCGTATCAAAGGTGGTTACTCCCCTCTCTATACAGCCGTGCATGAAGGCTACCAGTTCCTCTGTAGAAAAATTCCAGCTGTCCAGGCGCCAGAAGCCCTGAATGATTCTGGATAAGCTTAATTGGTCAGAAACTTTTATTTTTTGCATAGGTATCTCCTCCGATTTGCTCTCGCTTCTTATGTGGATGGTTCTGATTAAATTTTACATGAAAAGGGCGATCTTACAAAGCGGTTTTTCTCTTTTAAAAACAAGTTTTATCAACCAAAGAGTGTACGAGTCGTTAAGCAGATCCTCTAATGACACACTGCGTTCTCTATTCCTCAGCAGCGCTTATTCGCTCGGGCTCCATGCTCAAACTCGCCGCCAAGAAAGAAAAACATGCCTTAGAGTTGCATTCTTGTTTTGTTGCTCTATTTAGTGAGGCTCAGACAGGGAGCCCGCCCTCGCTGCTAGCTGCTTCGTCATGACGAGAGCCTTGTGAATCGTCATTAGAGGATTCTGCTTACGAGCTCGTATAGACTTTCGTGGTCAAACTTACATGGAGAGAGCCAAAGGAAAACGCTCCGCTCTCCTTTGGCTCTCTAAACTGTTCAAGCACTGCTCAAACCATCTTTTTATAAATTTGCTGCCTCTTCCCCGGCGATAAAACCGCTTGCGAAGGCCCAGGCTAAGTCATTGATGACCTGTACCTTTACGCCACCCTGGTTGATAAAGCGGCCGGAAGCAAAGTCTCCCGTCACATAAAGGTTTTCGATCAAACCGCCATGAGCTGCATAAGCCTGCATTTTCGCATTTACCGGTACACCGCCGAATGCGCCGTCTGTTGCCATAGTACAACGCAGAGCATAGTAGGGTGCCTTCCGCAGAGCTATCAGGCCTTCCTTGCTCTTACAGTAGTCTGTATCACAGCCGGCATCGCAGAGCTGATTATACCGCTCCACTGTTTCTGTTAAGGTAACAGAATCAATGCCGCAAAGCTCAGCCAGCTCGGCTATACTGTCTGCCTTCTTAAAGGCAAAGCCATAGTCTGCCAAAGCGCCTTCCATATCCTCCTCCCAGTTTTCCGGCAGGGGCGGCATTGGAAATGGGCCTGCCACTTCGCCGGAGCGGGAACGTTCTACTGCCTTTTCAATGCAGGTCGCATCAAATAACTTAAAGGAGATTCCATGTGGCTGGTCTCGAAGGGGGATTGCCTGACCGAAGAAATTCCCCCGGCTTCCCATCTCTTCATTCACCCAGCGTTCTCCCTTTTCATTTACCTGAATAAGGGAAGGATCAAAGGTCATTGCACCGAAAACAGGATAGGGGCTATTGTCTGCCGGCATATATAAGGGTCCCATCAGTCTCAGGCAAAGGCTTTCCCAATCCAGTTTTGCTCCGGCCTGCTGTGCCAGCTTGATGCCATCTCCCGTGTATGCACTGGAACGATGAGCTGAGCGGACTTTTTCCATTGCGGCAAATTTCGGATCCACCTTTTCCAGCACCTGCTGATTTTCAATCCAGCTTCCGGTTGCCAGCACGCAGCTGCGGCAGGTAATTCGAACCATACCGCCCTCATCCCGGCAAAGGACAGCTGTCACTTTTCCATCCTTGGTGATCAGCTCCTGAGCAGCTGTGTCATTGAGGATCGTAACTCCTCTCTGTTCACAGAGGGAGAGCATCTGATCCATTACAAACTTACCGGTACCGCCCTGGGCACCGTGACGCATTTTCTTGAAGACAGGCACAACAGGACCGCCCGGACCATCGAAAATATAATGGCCTTCCCGGAACTGGTCTTCTACCTGCTCACCGGTATCACAAAGCCAGTCAAAAAATTCACCCGTTGCCTCAAAGCATCTGCGCACCAGCTGGGGATCCAAGCGCCAGTAGGTGGCATCCATGGCACGGATCATATCTTCCTCCATGACATCCGGAAGATTCCGTTCCTTCTGCCAGCGGCTGCGGAAGAGTTTAAAGTCTGCCGCATACCAGGCTCCGCCGCCTGTTCGATGCTGCTTTTCTACCACGATTACCTTTGTTCCCGGCTTTTCGGCTGCCCGGGCAGCCGCCACCATACCGGCGCCGCCTCCGCCCAAAACCAGAACATCACAATCCAGCTCGATCAGATCGTGGGCTTTTGCTTTCTCAGGCGGTGCATCCAGATCAATCGGTGCACATTCTTTACACACCTGGGCGCAGCGTCCGCAGGAAATGCAGGTAGCCTCATCGATTGCAGGACAATCCTCCGTAATATGGATCGCTCCTACCGGACATTCTACCTTGCATTTCAGGCAGGCTACGCAGTTATCTTGAATATAATATGCCATTTCTTTATCCTCATTCCCTTATTCATTTTCCTGGTGCAGCTTTAAGCGCAGGGAGGAAATACACCAGAAGAAAAATAGTATACGGGAAGCAAAACATCAGTCTGCTTCCCGTACTTTCCTTTTATCAGCCAGCTTTTGTGGCCATTTTGGCACGTTTATCAGCTATTTTCTTTGCAAATTTTTTAATTTTCTTACTGCTATAGCTTCCAACGCCGCCCTTCAGACGAGGATCTAACAGATCTCGAATTGCATCACCAAACATATTTGCTGCAAATACCAAGAGCATAATGCAAAGGCCGGGATAAAGCGCAAGCCAGGGTGCAGTGTACATATTTGCTCTTCCCTGATAGGTAATCATATAGCCCCAGGAAGGAGTACCTACTGCAACGCCATAACCCAGGAAGTTCATAGAAGCCTCCTGCATAATAACGCCGGAGAGGGATCCGGCCATATTGATTATGATAAGAGGCATGATATTTGGCAAAACATGTTTCATGGCACGCCAGCCGGATCTACTGCCCAGGAGACGGCTCATACGCACATAACCTGCATCCTTCACAGAGAAAGCAGCAGAACGCATCAGACGAGCGCCGGCAATACCACCCGGTACTGCAATGGCGATAATAAGCTGCGGCAGTCCCTTTCCCATGATAGCCATCATGATCATTGTGATCAGGACTCCGGGAATACACTGGAAGCCATCTACCAGACGCTGTACGATCAGATCGAACCAGCCGCCCAATACAGCAGATGCTACACCGATGATAACGGAAATCACTGTTGTAAGCAGGGTACATACAATTGCTAAAATAACAGAGGTGCGGCAGCCATAAATCAGATAGGACAATACGTCCTGTCCCAGGCTGTCGGTACCCAGCAGATGCTCACTGGAACTTGTAGACAGCATATTAAGGAAATCATTCTGCATGATACCATTCTGCATGGGATAAGGTGCAAGCTGGTCTGCAAAAATAGCGATCAGCAAAAAGACAATCATCATGATCAGTCCCACTGCACCCAGGGGTTTCTTTTTAAACAGATCCACCAAAAGGTTGGAGTTATTGGATTTTTTCTTCATCTTTTCTCCTCCCATTAATCCAGTGTAACCCGCGGATCGCACCACTTATAGGCCACGTCCACAATCAAATTTACTACCATAACGATAGCAGCCAGCACTACAACGCATCCCTGAACCAGCGGATAGTCATAGTTATTCAGTGCCGTTACCATGCATGAACCCAAACCGGGAATATTAAAGAGGTTTTCCAGAATGACGCTGCCGCCTACCAGACCGGCCACACTACCGCCGATGATGGTGATAACAGGGATCATGGAGTTACGAAGCGCATGTCCATAAAGTACATCATGCTCTGTAATGCCCTTGGACCATGCAGTTCTTACATAATCCTGTCTCATTACGTCCAGCACGCTGGTACGTACCATACGCATCTGCATACCAACCTGAACCAAAGCACCTAAAATAGAAGGAACCAGGAACATTTTCATATTTTCAGTAAAATTCTTAAAAATTGAAACATAGGTAATAGTCGGTGCATAGCCCCACCACTTGGCCGGATAAATCAGTACCAGAGTACCGATCCAAAACAGTGGCATAGCCATCAAAATAATAGAAATCACACGAATGATATAGTCACCGACAGAGTCCTGACGGGCAGCTGTAATTACACCGGCCGGAATAGAGATCACATTGATAATGATCATCGTAAAAACTGCCAGCTCAAGCGTGATCGGCAGCTTTTCTGCAATCAGAGATGCAACGGACTGATTCTGGAATAAAGAATCTCCCATGTCTCCCCGAAGCAGATCACCTAACCAAATAAAATACTGCTGAACCGCCGGCTTATCCATGCCAAGCTGAACAACAACATCCTGCCGGTCAACCGTGAAGCCCATGGCCTGATACTTATTTAAAATTAAATCTACCGCTGAACCGGGCATCAGCCGCATCAACGCAAAAGTCACAATTGTGACCACCAGTAAGGTAGGGATCAGCAAAAGGACACGTTTAATAATGTATTTTCCCATTGTCTTGCCTCACTTTCCTAGAAATTGGTTCATAACCCGGTGGCATGCAACAAAATGAGGATGCTCACCGGTTCCCACATTCAGATACTCCGGTTCCGTTTCTCTGCACAGATCTGTCGCATAAGGACAGCGGGTGCAGAAATTACATCCCTTGGGCGGATTCATCGGACTCGGAATATCTCCCTCCAGCAGAATACGCTTGCGAGCCTTATCTACTGTCGGGTTCGGAATAGGTGCAGCTGAAATCAAAGCCTGCGTATAAGGGTGCAGAGGATTTGTGTAGAGTTCATCTGAATCCGTCAGCTCCATGAATTTGCCCAGATACATGACCGCTACTTTATGGCTGATCTGTCGTACAACCGACAAATCATGGCCGATAAAGATATATGCAATATTCAGTTCCTTCTGAAGGCGTGACATCAGGTTTACAATCTGCGCCTGAATGGAAACATCCAAGGCGGAAACGATCTCATCACAGACAATAAATTTTGGTTGTAATGCCAGTGCACGTGCTATAGAAATTCTTTGACGCTGACCACCGGAAAATTCATGCGGATATCGATTGGAGACCTCCGGATTCAGACCGACCAGAGTCAGCATCCGACTTACCAGATCATCCTGTTCTTCCTTGCTTCCAGCAACCCCATGTACCTTCGGTCCTTCCAAAATCGCATCCCGAATGGTCATACGAGGATCCAGAGAGGCGAAGGGGTCCTGCGTTACCACAGTCAAATCCTTACGCAACTTGCGCATTTCAGCAGATGATACCTGCGAAAGATCCTTTCCATCGTAGATAATCTGTCCGGAAGTGATCTTCAGATCCCGCAGCACACAATTACCAATCGTAGACTTACCGGATCCAGACTCACCTACGATACCCAGTGTCTGACCGCGCAGTACAAAAAAGGACACATCATCCACTGCCTTGACGACACCTACCTGTTTTTTCAGAAGACCCTTTGTCACCGGAAAATGCATTTTCAGGTTTGACACTCGAAGTAGGGACTTAATGTCCTCTGCAACCGGCTCCCGGGAAGCAATATCTGCATCCACCTGATTACGAATTTCGTCAGAGATAGGAAGTTCTGCTTGTGTTGTTGTCATACGTTTTCCTCCTTTCTCTCCAGGCTATTCTTGTTAATTGCCAGTAGCTGCTCACGTTCCTCAGCAGTCTCATCTATATGGAAGCAGGCACAACCATGCCCCGGTGTACTGCCTTCCACCTGTTTAAATTCCGGACGCTGTGTACGACACTCTTCTGTACAGTATTTACAACGAAGATGAAAAGCACAGCAGTTTGACGGAATTTTACTCATATCTGGTGGTTCACCATTAATAGCATGCAATCCATCGCCCTTTGGCATGTCCAGTCTGGGCACTGCCCGGATAAGTCCCAATGTATAAGGATGATGCGGGTTCTCAAACACATCTTCCGGACTGCCGGATTCCACTATCTTTCCGCCATAGACGATCTTTACACTGTCCGCATAACGAGCTACTACTCCAAGGTTATGCGTAATAATAATTAATGCGGTATTGGTCTCCTTTCGCATCTTATTAAGCTCTTCCAATACCTGCGCCTGTACAGTTACATCCAAAGCTGTGGTCGGCTCGTCTGCAATGAGCAGATCCGGGTTACATGCGATCGCCATAGCGATCATTGCACGCTGCTGCATACCGCCGGAAAACTCAAAAGGATATTGTTTTACTCGCTCTGCCGCATTCGGAATATTTACTCTTTCCAACAGTTTAACGGCCTCTTCCATTGCCTCTTTTTTCTTCATACCACGATGAACACGAAGCGTTTCGCAGATCTGCTTGCCGATCGTAACTACCGGATTCAGTGCCGTAGAGGGTTCCTGAAAGATCATAGAAATCTTGCTTCCGCGAATCTTTCGAATCTCTTCATCAGACATTTTAAGCAGATCCTGACCATGGAATAAAATCTCACCGCCGGTAATCACACCCGGGGGACATGGAATCAGTCGCATGATAGACAAGGCTTCGACCGATTTACCGGAACCTGACTCACCGATGATAGCGACGCATTCGCCCTCATGCACCTCATAGGACAGGTCATCCACGGCTCGCATCTCCGCTCCGGTAGCACCGGATGGATAAAAATATGTTTTGAGGTGTTTGACCTCAAGAATTGTTTCTGCCATATAGAAATACCTCCCTGTTTCTCTTTTATCCCCATTTCCAATGGATTGGGGTCCTTATTTTAAGGAATCGGCGATCCCGTCATAAAGACAGGAACGCCGATCTTGATCATCTGAAACAGTTTTTTATGTTTTTATTCGCCGGTAGATGACCACAAACGTGCAATCATGATACGTGTATTCAGGTTACAGCAGAACTGCTCACCAGAAACACCACCCAGCTTTCCTGAATAGAACTGATGTAATTTGCCACAACCGGTTGTGTAGATACAATAATGATTATCTACAAACATCTGATCCATTTCCTGTGCTGCCTTCTTCTGATCATCCAGAGACTGTGCACTGCTGATCTGCTCTGCTAAGCTGTCCCAATTGCTATCCGGAATGAACCAGGAATAAGCAGGACCGCCTGGGAAGATAGACATGGAAGCAAACTTCAGGGAGAACTGTCCCGGGTTGCTGCCTGTTACGCAGTCTTCTTCTTTATTTGTTGCATGTGCATTCAATTCAGAAGTATCAGATACTACTTCGATATTCATGGTAATGCCAACCTGATTCAGATACTGTTTTACCATCTGGGCGATCATAGAAAGATCTGAATCATTCTTCATATAGTAAGTAAAGGTAAATCCATCACCGTATCCTGCTTCGCTCAGCATCTCTTTCGCTAACTCAGGATCATAATCATAAGCGCCGTCAGCCTGTGCCTCAGCCAGTGCGCCGGAATCCCAGCCTACCGGTTCTGCCCACAGACCCCACAGAGTTGCATCATCTACGCCGTAAACAGCCTTTGTAATTGTTGCAATATCAATGGCATGCTGCATAGCCTCGCGCACCTTCTCATTGGCAATCGGGCTGTCTGTCAAATTATAATGACCTGACAGGCCGGTCGGTGCGGTAAAGTAATTAACCTCAGTGTAATTGCCCATGCCTACGGTATCACGCAGGTTCTGCATCTCAGAGGAAGATAAGAGATCATTACCGAAGGAGATAATATCCAGCTGACCTGAAATGAACTGTGTCAGTGCGTTTGAGGAATCGGAGATTTCAACGAATTTAACCTCATCCAGGTAAGGCAGCTTATTCTCCGGATTTCTCTCATCATAGTCATAATAGTTTTCATTCTTCTCGAAAGACATAGATGCATTAAGCTGGAAATCGGTCAGGATGTAAGGACCTGTACCATTTGCGTAATGCCAGTCATTCTGCTGATCCGTTGTCAGCTCATCCCATTCAGGACCTGTAATGTTAACAGGTGCTGTAATAAAGCTATCCAGCTGTACCTCTGTCAAATCCGGAATATGGAATACTACGGTCTGATCATCCGGTGTCTCGATTGACTCAATTGCCGGCAGCAATGTGTTCCACGGCATCTCTGTGTTCTGAGTAGCAGTTACACCATCAATACCTAAAAGACGGTCATAGGAGTAAGCTACGTCGCTGGCTAAGAGCTGACGACCCTTGAATACATCGTAGTCACCCAGGCCGACAGAAGATTTGTCCTGGAAGTAGACATCATCACGAATCTTAACCGTGATCGTGTCTGCATCATAATCAACGTCATAAGAATCAGCAATCTGACCTGCATAATAGGTATAATTCGTATAGGATGAAGATCCATGCTCAGGCTGATTTGCGCCCCAATCATAATTGAAGAGACACTCTAACCAAAGAGAGTAGGTACGATTGTCACCCATTGCCGGATCAAAATACTGAAGTAATTCGTCACCGTAGAGTACTGTAGCACTTCCTCCGTAAGTTGGCGTAGAATTCACTGCATCTGATACAGAGAGTTCTGCCGTAGTGTCGCCACTAGCCGTAGCTGCATTTGCACTTTCACCTGAACCGCTTTGGCTGGTCTGGCTGCCGCTGCTACCGCCACAGGCTGTCAATGAACATACCATTGCCAGACTCAACCCTAAGGCTGCAATTTTTTTCATACTTTTTCCTTCCTTTCTTTTACATACCTCTATTTGAATACTGCTTTTCCAGTTATTCACTTCATCATTATTAAATCAGCTTAGCCGCATTTTCTGCTGCCATATATCCGCTGGCCAGACACCATGTCAGGTTAGAGATTGTCCGCTCGACCAAATCCGGGCCAAGATCACCTGCCAGTCGTACGCCTCGTGTGTTGTCTCCTACACCGAACAGATTCGGAATTACAGTTCCATCTGCCCGAAGTACCCGCACCTGACTATCAATCTTCAGACCTCCCACCGCATTTTCCTGGAATGTCTTACAGTAGAGCGCATAATAAGGTGCTTTATCCAAAGACATCATAAAACGTGGATCCTTGAAGAAATCCGAATCATAACCTGCCTGACAATTCTTGTTATAAGTTTCCACCGTGCTCTTGAACACAGCCGGATCTGCTCCTATCAGCGTAGCCAGTTCTTCTAAGCTGTCTGCTTTCTTAGCCGATACGCCAAGAGTCAGTTCTTCTTCCAGATCTTCCTTATAATGAGCAGCGATTTCCATGCCAGCCGCACCGTCCATGTTATGCTGACTGAGCCGCTCGGATAATACCTGCATCATGTGTTCATCCATGATTGCCCAACAATAACGACCTGGCAGATTTTGCATAATCTTCCGGAGGTTCATCACATTATCCTGCTCACTGCCAAAACGTTTGCCATCCCGATCGACCAGCAAGGTCTCCGGCTCCCGAATCATATTAACTAGGGAAAAGGAATAGGGATGATGAGCCGGGCCGAGAATCAGGCACTGCGTATTTTCATAATCAATATCTGCACCTGCGGCAATTCCCATATGAATGCCGTCGCCTGTACAGGTTGGTACCGAATAACGATGAACAGGAACTTTGTCCGCATCAAAGAAACCGGGACAACACCGCTCCACAAGTTCATCATCATAAGAAAAGCAACCTGTTGCCAATACCACTGCCTTGGCATGAACCGTTACCTTTCCGCCTGCATCCTCTGCTACAGCACCGGTCACAGCCCCCTGGGCATCCTGAAGCAGCTGCTTTGCGCCGCATCCGGTCAGGATTTCCACATTAAGCTCTGCTGCCTTTTTAAGTAATTTTTCAATTACAAAAGAGCCTGCGCCGCCCGGTCCAATGGAGGTATCGATACGCTTCCATTGCGTTCCGGTCTTATTCTCCAGAGCGACCATATATTCACCTGGTAGCATAGGATGCTCTCTTAAAGAGAAATCTTCCTCACAGCCACAGTTTTCCATCAGCCAGTCCAGCATATGCTCCGTAGCATAGAAAACATTGTGTACCAGCTGGGGATCCAGTTGCTGAAGTGTGCCCTGCAAAAAGCGACGGATTTCTTCTTCCCGATTATCCGGCACACCGGCTTCCTTTTGCATCTTGGAATAATGAGCCTTAAAACCGCTGGCATACCAGGTATTTCCGCCAACTTCCTTGTTTTTCTCCAGCACGATTACCTTTTTACCGGTTAATTCAGCAGCTTTAACCGCACAGACCAGGCCGCTGCCGCCGCCACCAATGACTAACAAATCACAGCTTTTCTCTACCGGCGGATGCACTTTGGCTGTCACTTCCAGTGCACTCATATCTGAGATTACACCGTTATGACAGTTCTTTTCGCATTTGCCACAGCCAATGCATTTTTCCGGATCTATCCAATATTTTTCGATCTTCATCCGAACTGCTCCAACAGGACAGACCACCTTGCAGCGGTGACAGCCAGAGCAGAACTTCTGATTAATCTGATAAGCCATAAACAAAATCCCCCCTCTGCTCATTTTTTAGTACAATCTTTATTTTTCAAACTTTGAGAATTCCTTTTCTCACATTCGTTCCTCCGCCGACTTCTTTCGGCGTTTTGCTGTATTTATACTACTTGTCCAATCTTTTCTTGTAAATATCGCACAATCTTGTAACCTTCTTTCCGAAAAGCGTCTACCTAACGTAAAAGACAGGCACTTACCCAAAGGTAAGTACCTGTCTGCTCAAAAGCCGAGATGTTCTGCCCCGGATCAAAAAACCCGGCCACTGGAATTTCTCCAATGGCCGGTCTCATACAACAGCACCTGTTCTATTCAAAAATTAATAAGCTGCCTTAAAGATATTAATGATCTGCTCTTTTGTTGCTTTACGCGGGTTGGTCAGCTGGCATACATCCTTCATTGCATTTTCTGCCATGATCTCGAAGTCTTCTTCTTTTACGCCAAGGCCTCTTAAATTCTCCGGGATTCCAACCTGGTTGCTCAGCTGTCTGATGGCTGCGATTGCCTTTCTTGCTGCTTCCATGGTGGAAAGTCCGTCAATGTTCTCTCCCATTGCTTTTGCAATGTCTCTGAAACGGTTTGCATTTCCGATCAGGTTGAATTCCTCTACATGCGGCAGCAGGATCGCATTGCATACGCCGTGCGGCAGGTTATAAAATCCACCCAGCTGATGTGCCATCGCATGTACATAACCCAGGGAAGCATTGTTAAATGCGATACCTGCCAGGTACTGGCCGTAAGCCATCTTGTCACGGGCTTTCATGTAAACACCGTTTGCAACTGCCTTGGGCAGGTACTGGGTGATCATTGTGATCGCCATTAATGCGGCTGCATCGGTCAGAGGGTTCGCATCGGTAGATACATAAGCCTCGATCGCATGGGTTAAAGCATCCATTCCTGTTGCAGCTGTCAGTGATGGCGGCATGCCTACCATCAGCTTCGGATCATTGATCGCGATCTGCGGTGTTACTCTCCAGTCTACAATCGCCATTTTTACATGACGGCTGGTATCCGTGATGATACAGAAACGGGTAATTTCTGATGCGGTACCGGCTGTGGTATTGATTGCGATCATCGGACATAAGGGGCTTGTTGCCTTATCAACGCCCTCGTAATCTCTGATATTTCCGCCGTTTGAAGCAACCAGAGCGATCGCTTTTGCACAGTCGTGAGAAGATCCACCACCTAAGGAGATAATAGAATCACACTGATTCTCATTGAATACCTTCAAACCTTCTTCTACGTTTGTATCCTTCGGGTTCGGCTCTGCTCCGCCAAAGATAACACTTTCGACATTCGCATCAGATAAGATCTTCTGGATATCTTCTGCCATACCGCTGGTTGCAAGAAAGGCATCTGTAACGATCATTGCCTTCTTGCCGCCTAAGCTCTGCATCAAACTGCCTGCCTCCTGTACGGAGTCCTCACCAAATAGGTTTCTTGTCGGTAAAAAATAATAAGTTGTTGCCATTGTTTCTACACCCTTTCGTTTTTCATCTTGTTAACTACTTTATTTATGAGCCCATATTAGCAAGCTAAGTTAGCCAGCAAAATAACCAAAATGATTTTAAAAAAAGGTATCAGATTTGATCAGATTTGCTTTCTGTCTTGACATCCTGGCAGAGATATCCTATATTTCTTATTAAGAAGTATTCCTAACAGTAGTAGAGTTCTTGCCTTAGAAGTTCATGGCAAACCCATCAGAAGCACTCTTCGAAGGCGCTTCAAAGCTGTTGGGAAAAGACCTTTTAGAGAAGAAAAGGAGGAAAAGAACATGGCAGAAAACAAATACGCAGGCACACAGACAGAGAAGAATTTGCTGGAGGCCTTTTCCGGTGAATCACAGGCAAGAAATAAATATACTTACTTTGCCTCTGTTGCAAAAAAGGAAGGCTATGAGCAGATGTCAGCCCTCTTTCTGAAAACAGCCGATAACGAAAAAGAACATGCTAAGATGTGGTTCAAGGAATTAGCCGGCATCGGGGATACCAAAGAAAATCTTGCTGCAGCCGCAGAAGGTGAGAACTATGAATGGACCGATATGTATGAAGGCTTTGCAAAGACAGCAGAGGAAGAAGGCTTCCCGGAGCTTGCCGCAAAATTCAGAGCAGTTGGCGAGATTGAGAAACATCATGAAGAGAGATATCGTGCCCTTCTGAAGAATATCGAGACCGCTCAGGTATTTGAGAAGAGCGAAGTGAAGGTATGGGAATGCCGCAACTGCGGACATATCGTTGTCGGAACCAAGGCTCCTGAAGTCTGTCCGGTTTGCAATCATCCTCAGAGCTACTTTGAGGTGCACGAGGAGAACTATTAAGTCGCTCGCTATAAAAACTCCGGCCAGATAAATCCGGCCGGAGTTTTTCTCTGCCTTAACTCCTATGCAGCAGCTCATGCTCCTTCCCCTTCAGCAGGCCATCATAAAGCGCCTGGATCATCGGATTCTCATCCGACTTCTTGATCTGGGTATTCACATCAGCCGCATACAGTCCCTGCATACGGGCTGCTCTGGTTCTTTCTCCGGCATGTAAGGGCTGTCCGCCTCCCATGACGCAGCCACGGCGGCAGCCCATTACCTCTACAAAGTCATAATCGGCTTCGCCCTTCTTTATCCTCTGCAGTAATTTATCCGCATTGGCAAGGCCGCTTACGATCGCTGCCTTGATCTCTTTGCCGTTGTATTCATAAACCAGCTCTTTGATGCCTTCGGCGCCGCGGACACCGCTTGTCTTCAAGGCTTCCATATCGCTTCTCTTATGGCCCTTTGTGATCTTACGAAGCACAGCCTCTGTTACACCACCGCTCACGCCGAAGATCACGCCGGCACCGGATCCGATTCCGAAAGGTACATCCGCTGATTCAATCTCTACCTGATCAAAGATGATACCGGATCTCTTGATCATGAAGACCAGTTCCGATGTCGTCAGAACATAGTCGATGTCCTGTTTTCCGTTTGTCATGGATTCCGGACGCAGTATCTCTTCCTTCTTTGCCGTACAGGGCATGATGGATACGGATACCACTCTCTTGCCTGCATTATTTTCCGGATTCTTATAATATTCTCTTGCTACCGCACCAAACATCTGCTGGGGTGAACGACAGCTGGAAAGATGGGGCACAAATTCCGGATAACGATTCTCACAGAATTTCACCCAGGCCGGACAACAGGAGGTAAAGAGCGGCAGCTTTTCTCCGGCATTGAAGCGTTCCATAAATTCCTTGGACTCTTCCATTACCGTCAGATCGGCGCCATAAGCCGTATCATATACCTCATCAAAGCCAAGTCTGTGCAGAACGCCGACCAGCTTGCCCATGACATTTTCGCCCTTTGGCAGACCGAAGGCCTCGCCTGCTGCCACACGTACCGCCGGTGCAACCTGAGCAATTACGATCGTATTCTTATCAGCTAAAGCATCCCAGACTTCATTGATATTGGTCTTGATGCTGATGGCACCTGTCGGACAGACTACCCGGCACTGGCCGCAGTTTACACAATCTGTTTCTGCGATCGGTTTATTAAAGGCCGGTGATACAATTGCCTCTGTTCCACGATAGGCAAAATCAATGGCATTGACTCCCTGCACATTGTCACACATACGAACGCAGTCTCCGCAAAGAATGCATTTATTCGGGTCACGGACAATTGCCGGTGAACTGGCATCGATCGGATGCGGTTCCCTCTCATTTTCGAAACGAACTTCATAGCTTCCCAGTCTGTGTGCCAGATCCTGCAGCTGGCATTCCCCGTTCTTTACACAGGTCGTACAATCTCTGTCATGCGAAGCCAGTAAGAGCTCGATGATCTGTTTTCTGTATTTGATCAGCCTTGGTGTATTGGTATAGATGACCATGCCATCCTTGGGCTTTTCCGAACAGGAGGCAAAGGTCTTTCCCCAGTCATTTTCTACCGTACAAAGTCTGCATGCTCCATAAATGGACAGCTCAGAATGATAGCATAAGGTCGGTATCTCAATTCCGGCTTTCCGGATCACGGCCAGCACATTCGGTTCATCCGTAAATTCAACCGGACGGCCGTCGATTATCATTGTTCCCATAAATTCCCCTCCTTGCTATTCTGTATAGACTGCACCAAAGGAACAATTCTCTATACATGCTCCACACTTGATACATTTTGCTCCGTCGATCACATAAGGCGATTTGATCTGACCTGTGATCGCATTTACCGGGCAATTTCTTGCACACTTGGAACATCCTTTACATTTTTCCGGATCGATCTTGAAGCTGCGGAGATTTGCACAGATACCGGCCCTGCATTTCTTCTCCTTAATATGCTCCTCATATTCATCTCGGAAGGCCTGAATCGTACTGATAACCGGCTTGGGCGCACTCTTACCGAGACCGCAAAGAGCCGTATTCTCGATCATATCAGCCAGCTCTTCCAGCTTTTCGATATCGTCCTCCTTGCCTTCTCCCGCAACGATCCGCTCTAAGATCTCCAGCATTCTCTTGGTTCCCTCACGGCAGGGCACGCATTTTCCGCAGCTCTCCCTCTGGGTAAAGTTCATGAAGAATCTGGCAACCTCTACCATGCAGGTATCTTCATCCATAACAACCAGTCCGCCGGAACCGATCATGGCACCGATCTTGGTCAGGGAATCGAAATCCATCTTGCTTTCCAGCTGGGACTCTGTCAGACAGCCGCCGGAAGGACCGCCGATCTGAACTGCCTTGAACTTCTTACCGTCCCGGATACCGCCGCCGATATCATAGATGATCTCCCGAAGGGTAATGCCCATCGGCACCTCGATCAGACCGGTATGATTGACATTTCCGGTCAGGGCAAAGGCCTTGGTTCCCGGGCTCTTGGGTGTTCCGATCCCGGTATACCAGTCAGCCCCCATCTTAATGATCATGGGTACATTGGCATAGGTCTCTACATTGTTCAGGACGGTCGGCTTGCCAAAAAGACCCTGTTCTACCGTTCTCGGCGGTTTGACACGGGGCATACCTCGTTTACCTTCAATGGAAGCCGTCAGGGCTGAACCTTCTCCGCATACAAAGGCACCGGCACCGCGGTTGATATGCAGGTGGAAGCTGAAGCCTGTTCCCAGGATATTGTCTCCCAGAATGCCCAGTTCTTCTGCCTGCTGAATAGCAATCCGAAGTCTGCTGACCGCCAGAGGATACTCGGCACGCACATAGATATAGCCTTCATGCGCCTGTACGGCATAGGCAGCGATCATCATACCCTCGATCATACGATGGGGATCGCCCTCCATGATACTTCTGTCCATGAAAGCGCCCGGATCGCCCTCGTCACCATTACAGACTACATAACGGATCTTTTCTTTTTGTCCGGCAACCTGAGACCATTTTCTTCCGGTCTGGAAACCTGCACCGCCGCGGCCGCGCAGATTTGAATCCGTGATGCTCTTGATCACCGCTTCCGGTGTCATCTCAAACATGGCTTTTTCGAAGGATTCATAAGCGCCGATGGCCAGAGCGTCCTCGATGTGCTCTGCATCGATATGACCGCAATTCTTTAAGACCAGTCTGGTCTGCTTGGCATAGAAGGGAATCTCTTCCTGCCTCTGGTAAACCTTTCCCTCCTGCTGATACATGAGGCGTTCTACCGGCTCTCCGTGAAGGACTGTTTTCTCAAAGATTTCCTCGCAGTCCTCTTCTTTTACCTTCAGATAGAGATAATTGTAAGGCTCGATCCTTACCAATGGCCCCATCTCACAGAAGCCATGGCAGCCGCTTTTCTTGACGCCGATCTGCTCTCCGTGGGCGATCTCCGCTCCGAACTTCACCTCTACCTGATCCATATTGGCGGTCAGTTCACACAATCTGTCAAAGATCTTATCGGAACCACCTGCAAGACATCCGGTTCCTCCGCAAACCAGGATTTTACAGACTTCTTTGTTACGCTTCTCCTGACAGCGTTCCCGCAGGAGAGTCAATTGTGTTCTGTTCTCCAGTTTCATATCTTATTCCCCCCGCAGCTCTTTGATCACTTCTGTCATCTTCTCCGGCGTCATTTTGCCGTATACCTCATCGTTAATCATGACAGCCGGTGCGAGTCCGCAGGCGCCAAGACAGGAAACCGTCTCTACCGTAAACAGCTGATCTTCGGTTGTATGTTTGTCTTTGCTGACTCCCAGCTCCTTGTAAAGTCCTTCCAGGATCGGAATGGACTTTCTTACATGACAGGCCGTTCCGTCGCAAACCTTTATGACGTATTTTCCCTTGGCTTCAAATGAAAAGTTCTCATAGAAGCTGGCTACGCTAAAGGCCTTGGCTTCGGAAATGCCGATCTTCTTTGCCACATAGTTCAGTAATTCCGGCGGAAGATAACGAAAGGCCTCCTGTATCTCCTGAATGATCGGAATCAATGAACGCTCTTCACAGCTGTGAGCGGCAATGATCTCATCTGTTTTTTCATAATAAGATGCATCTAACATAAAAAACCCCCTTTTTATGCTTCTCCTACTTCGTTCCTAAAGAATGGCTCGTGCCATATTTATGGAATGCTTGCGCCTTCACCTCCCTCTTTTCCGCGCACTTACCATTTATTGCGGTTTTGTTTTTTCGTCATGCCTCCATTATAGCCTCCGGCCTTTGTTTATAACAATACAAACTTCTTCAGTTCTTCCCTCTTATTAACTCCCAGCTTCTCAAAAATATCCGACAGATAATGCTTTACCGTATTAATAGAAAGTCCCAGATGATCGGCGATCTCCTGATTACTCCAGTCCCTACAGGCCAGCATGGCGATCGAAAATTCCATAGTACTGAGGCTGTCCGTTACCTGGTTTCCGGTCACATGATTGTGAATGGCCATCCAGCCTTTACTGAAGGCCTTCGTCCTTTCGGACAGAGTCTTATAAATCTTCGGATTTTCCTTCTTCACCTTAGCCTCCAGAAGCCCCTGGAAAAGTCCGTGGTGCTCGATAAAGGGCTCCAGGAATTTATCTTCCCTTGCAATGTTCCAGGCGGTGAAAAGTGCCTCATGTGCCTCATCCAAATGCTTCTGGCTGATCTCACACATGGCGATCATACAATGAAGATAGATCATGCAGATCGGATGACTCCTGTGGGAGAAATAAATCGCTGACTGACAGATGCCGATTGCCCTGCCGTACTCTCCCTTCAGGTAAACCGCATGCGCCATAACATACATGGAAAAGAGCTTGAGTCCATGCGGCAGATCTGCCATGTATTCCTTCATATTCAGCTCTTTCTCCGGCTTGATATGAAGCAGCACATCCCCCAGATAACTGGTAAAGACACAAAAGGCTTCCCTCTCTCTTGTCCTCGGACGCTCTCTCTCCTGTCTGAGGATCTCCTTGATATCCTCCAGTCCCTTTCTGGATTTTGCGACATTTCCCAAAGTCAGGTTGGAATATACATATAAAATACAGGCAGAAAGTCTGTGCCCCACCTGGGGACTCATCAAATAAAGCTCTGCGATATCACTGCAGGCCTGAGCGTTTCCCTGAAAATAGTAAAGCTCTGCCCTGGCAATATTTCTTGCATTCATATCCTGAAAAAGCTCTACCGTTTTGGCCGCTTCTCCCGGCTGAAAACAACTATTTGTTAAAGGAAGTACTGTTTTTTCATTCATTTTTCGACCTCCTGTCTCTTGAATTCAGAATTTTATACTATTTTACGCCAAAACGAGACAGTTTTCTCTATTTTTCGTTAAATTTTATATTTTTTAGATTTTTTTCATTCAGCCTTTCTTTTTTTCTTTTCTCTG
>CAVHNP010000035.1:0-23532 GCA_963637505.1 Prevotella sp. CAG:279 | reverse complement strand
GCGGTTCCGCGAGCCCGCACCGAAGGTGCATAGGAATGGCGAGCGATCCGCTAGCCGCAAGGAACAGCGAACGCAGTGTGTCATTAGAAGACCTGCTTATCGACTCGTATTCTTTGTTTTAGATCCGATTTTCATCAACATGTTTTGTCCTATAAGCCTAGCTTTCGGTATATCAGTCAATATCTTCCTCTTCGTAATCCACATCGATTGCATCTTTGCTTGCCTGATAATTTCTTCGGAACTGCCGTCCGCTCTTTCCTACCCGGCTTACGATCCAGATATCTGAAAGACCATCATAGATCAGAGCCAGTCCGATCATAATCATGCCGAACTTCACCAGTTCAAATGCTGCCGCAACACAGACAAGCCCCAGAACAAGGGAAAGAATCGCTGTCAGAATGAGAATGCCCCATCGGTCGTAACGATTAGACTTAGCTTCTAAGGCAAGCTTAAGATCCTGCAGACCATGGATGATCAGGATGATGCCCATTACGATCGGAATCAGACTAAGCACGGTTACCGGGCGGAAGAAGAACCAGAGTCCCAGCACCAGAATGATCAAGCAGCCGATCAAATGCAGGGTTCCTTTCTCTGAAGAAATCAGATTTGAAATCAGGCTGCTGCCACCCATGACCAGAAGGAAAATACCGATCACCTTGCATACCATAAGAGGTACTGTTTCCGGATAGAGGATCAAAACAATACCCAGTAGGATCGTCAGAACCGCCCCCAGGGTAATATTCAGCTTTAATTCTTTTATAAAATTCATCTTGATCTCCTTTTTATGCCTTTGGATGTTTTTATTTCAATATTAAGAGCATTATATACCAGTGGCAGTTATATGTAAAACAAGAGGCCAATCCGAATCTCTTCTTTCACCGATTACCTATCAAAGGGAATCATTCCGCGGGAGCAAATGCACTCAATCTCTACCAGTCCGCCCTTTGGAAGCGCAGCAACCTGAACCGCAGAGCGGGCAGGATAATTGGAAGTGAAGTGCTTTGCATAAACCTCATTCATCGCAGCAAAGTCATTGATGTCTGCCAGGAAAACCGTTGTCTTGATCACATTATCCACTGTCAGATCTGCCTCAGCCAAAATAGCTTCTATATTCTTCAATGACTGTTCGGTTTGCGCCTGAATACCGCCCTCCACTAAATTTCCGCTAGCAGGATCAATGGCCAACTGACCGGATAAAAATACCATACCGCCAACGCAAACAGCCTGAGAATAGGGACCGATTGCAGCAGGTGCCTTTTCGGTAGAAACAATGTTTTTGATCTTTTCCATAACTATACTCTCCTTTTTTACTGACTAATACTTCCCACACCCCAATCTGCTATGTATCTTGTCTGTGCGGAATCTTTGACTTATTGAACTGCTCAATGCTCGGACGTATTCAATGCATTCCAGCTCTTATAGAGCTGGGCCAAAGAAGACTCTTCCTTCGCATTCTCTGACCAATGCCAGCCAAGCGCCTTTGTGGGACAGGCATGAACGCAGGCAGGCTGCAGACCGGCCTGAACCCTTTCCAGGCAGCCGTGACACTTCTCCATTTTTTCTCTCGGCCGCTTTTCGCCGGTCGGACGGAAGGTCGGCGCACCATAGGGACAGGCCATGGCGCAGGAGTGGCAGCCGATACAGCTGCCGGTATCATATCTGGTAAGTCCGTTTTCCTCATCTTTAAAGAGGCAGCCAACCGGACAGGCTGTGACGCAGGGTGCATCGGGACAATGCAGGCAGGCGATAGAGACATAAGCCTGGTCATCCGCGCTTTCGTAGCGATATACCTTGCGATAAGGCTGCATGCCGACCTCTACGTCAATGTCGTTCTGATCCATGCAGGCGATTGCACAGGCACCGCAGGCAGAACATTTTTCAGGATCGAAATCAAATACAAAGCGCATAGGTCACACCTCCTTTTTGGCAACGGCACAACGGACACTGCGGTAGCCGGGAAAACCGGAATAAGGATCATTGTGGCCGGGCGGAATGATGGAATTTACATCTGCCTCCGTATAGCCGTGATACATAAATACCGTGCCCGGTTTTATGGTTCGAGTGGGATTCACGCCTACCGTAATTTCACCGACATGCGTTGACAATGTGATCATATCGTCCTTCTGTATACCCAGGGCTCTGGCATCCTCGTCGTTCATATCCGCAGTAGGAATCGGCCGCATGGAGCGCAGCCAGGGCACCTTGTGCAGACGGGAATGCAATGCCGTAGGAATACGGGCACCGGTCACGAGCCGGAAAGGATACTTTTGGGGATCCGCATCATCAATACTGTCCTTCCAGGTCGGCAGGGGATCCAGCCCCGGATGCTTTTCAATGATGGTAGAGTATAACTCAAATTTGCCGGTGGGCGTTTTAAAGCCATGCTCTCCAACCGGAATCACCTTTACTCCTTCCAGTTTCTGCGGGAACTGGCTATGTGCCTTTAGATAGTCGATATCCACCGGTGTTTCCCTCAGCATATAGCGTACACAGGCTTCCGGTCCGGCTTTCAGCAGATCGTCATCTACATTTAAACGACGTGCCAGCTCGCAAATGATCTCATCATCCGGACGGGACTCGCCCAGAGCTTCAATGACCGGCTCGGTATACTGACCAAAACCGCCGCCAAAGACCTTGAACTCACTTCGTTCAAAGGAGGAACAGCAGGGAAGGACAATATCCGCCAGCTTGGCAGAGTCTGTCATAAAGAGATCGATATCTACGAAAAAGTCCAGCTCCTTGATGGCTTTTTCAAGTTCTCCGTCACCATTGAACATACGGAAATTCATGCCGTGCGCATACAATGCTTTGACAGGATAGGGAAGCCCCTGTATGATCTGTCTGGCAAGATCGTTCCCCTGCATCTCACCGACTATTTCATCCCAGAGAGGAAAACGCAATGCGCCTACCGGCCTCGGTGCATCCTTCGGATATTTTTCAAAAGGAAACTCATGGTCAAGGGTGCTGAATCCTGCCATAGAGTGGGCATAGGTCAAGGGAGCCGGCACCATTCCGCCGGGACGATCGTAAGTGCCCATCAGGGCGGAAAGAGCCATAACCGCACGGTGGGTTTGCATTCCATTGGTATGATGTACCAGAGCTGCACCGGACTGATTGATGGCAAGCGGCATGTTTTCATGGATCATTTGAGCCGCCAGGCGAAGCTTTTCTGCCGGAACATCCGTCAGCTCCTCCACCCGCTCCGGGGTGAAATCCATGACATATTCTTTATAGGCTTCATAGCCATACACATTTTTCTCGATATAATCGTGATCAACCCAATCCTTGACGATTAGTTCCCGTGCCAGACCGAGTGCCAGAGCACAGTCTGTACCCGGCTTAATGCGCAGATGCAGATCGCACTGCTTCTCTACCGCAGGCGTGATACGGGGATCCACAATGATCACCTTCATTCCCCGCTTGCGAGCCATTTCCACACCGGTCGTCATCAGATATTGTGCATAGTAGGCGTTATAACACCATCCGAGAAAAATGCCGGCATTGCGAAGATCCGGAGAGGCAAAATCCGCTCCGGTGGCAAGGCGCCAGGACATGATCGTGGAGGTAAAGCAGGAAGAAGATTCCGTTCCGTAATTTACGGAGCCAAAATCATAGCAAAGACGCTGTAAAAAGGGACGATACCACTTGTTGTAGCCGGAGTAGAATGCCACAGAGCAGGGACCGTAGTTCTCCTTGACCTTATTCATCTGTTTTACGATCTCATCATAGGCTTCATCCCAGCTGATGGCCTCGAACCTGCCCTCTCCTCGTTCGCCGATACGGCGCAAGGGAGTCAGAACACGATCCTTACGATAGATATACTGGCGGTTGGATTGTCCCTTGGGACAAAGCAGACCATGGTTGGTGGGATGACCGTCTGTACCTTCTACCTTGATGATCCTGCCATCCTTTACATAGCAGGTCACACCGCAATGGGGACCGGGTGCACAGACATCGCAGAAACTGTTCCGGGTAATAATACCGGTATCATCCCCCGGAACCTTGTTATGAAGACGTTCTTCTGTGGTGGTCAATGCTCTTCACTCCCTTCAAATAAAGTTAAGAATTCTTCCGTAAAGCCTTCCCGGGCAAGCAGGCCCCTTAAAGCGGTCGGAAGCGCGTTTTTGTTTCCGGTAAAGCGGTTCATGATATAGTTTTTGATCACACCGCTGATATGATAGCTATCCAGCAGATTGATGCAGCGGATCTCTCCCCCGGACACCACTGCCTTCACATAGCGGGAATCGGTAGGTTTACCGATCGTGTGAACCTCTCCTTCGGCGTTCACATCACCAAAGGAAATAAAGTCCATGCCCATGAAATGCGTAATGTTATGGAGAATGTTACCGGAGAAAATCGTAGGATCCCCTGCCATGCAGTGTCCTGCGGTCTGCCCCTGGTAAGCGGCATTTGCCCATAAGCCGATAATCTGATGACCCCCGGTCATGATATTTCTTCCCTCACAGCAGTCTCCGGCCGCATAAATGCCGGGGACAGAGCTTTGCATACTATCGTTTACCACAATGCCACGATTTACTTCCAATCCGGCTTCCCGGGCTAAAGCCGTCCGGGCGCGGGTTCCGATGCAAAGCACCAAAAGATCACTGATCTCCGGCTCACCTTCTGCAAATACCGTGATCACATGGTCATCCAACTCCTCCGCGGAGGTAACGGCAGAACCAAAACGCAGTTTGATCCCCTTCTCTACCAACCGGCGCTCGATTTCCTCCGAAACATCCGGGAAAGCTGCCAGTGGGAAAATACGGTCGGCCATATCTGCCAGAGTACAGTCATAGCCGGCTTCCTGGCATAATTCCACAATTTTGATGCCTACCATACTACCGCCGATCACAGTGACAGAATGAACGTCTCCCTGCTCCATGCGTTCTCGAAGCAATTTGGCATCCGCTACGGTACGCATACACAGCACCCTTTTACCGGGTGTAACACCCAGGGGAGGCACAAGCGGATCTGCACCGGTTGCCAGCAGGATTCCATCGAAGGGGCCGAAGCTTTCACTGCCACAGCTCAGAATCCGGGCTTCTGCATCCAAGGAAGTGACCGGACTATCCATATGAAGTACAGGGTTTAGTCGTCCCTGAATCTGTTCCAATGTCCCAAAGGGAAACAGTGCTTCATATGGCAGCCGTCCCGCAGCATAGTAAGTAGTCAGCATAGGGTTAGCCGGAGGATCGGCCAGATCGGAGAATACATGGATTTCGGCCTCCATATCGCTTTCCCTCAGCGCAGTCAGGGCTTGATAGCCGGCACAACCGAAGCCGACAATGGCATAACGTTTTAACATGGTTTGACACCTGCTTTCCCAAAAATAATATGCTAGCCTAGCATAGCAGACAGATACAAGTTTCCTCTGCAGTTTCCCTCTTCCTGCTGTTTTAGCGGATCCGTCGAAGCTCCGATTCGACAATACTGAAGAAATCCTGCAGGAAGGGTGTTTTTGGCACGCGGGGATCGTAAATGCATCCGTAAGAGGTCGTTACCTTTTTCTCCAGTGGAATGGCCTTGATCGGCACCTTGGAATAATAATTCCGAAGGGTCGAGGTAAGACAGCCCGCGCGATTATGGAAGACCATATCGCGACAGAGATCATAACTGGAGATGTGCAGGGCAACAGCCGGATCTATACCCGGCTCCAGGAGATTGCGTGCCATCATCAACTCTGTATTACAGAGGGCAAGAGGAATGGTAGCCAGCTCAGCAGCAGAGATCAGCTCCTTCTTGGCCAGAGGGGAATGCTCCGCTACCCCAAGCATCAGGTCGTCCTGAAAATAGTGGTCAAATACCAGGCGGCCGCTTTGCAGGCGAAGAGAAGCCTCTTCGTGAAAGGTAGTCAGGCTGATGATGCCTATGGAATTATCCGTGAATTCCACTTCGTCCGTGATTTCCGGCGGTGTTCTCTCGTCAATATCCAGCCTTATCCCCGGATAGCGTAAATTCAGAGTCGCCAAAACACGGGAAAGCAAGGTGGAAGAAATCAGCTGAGAAGTATAGATATGATAGTCTACCAGGGGCTGCCCTTCCTTTGCACTGGCCCGGCTGATGTCATTCAGCATATGCTGGTAGAGCCTGTCCAGTTCACGTGCCCGTTCCACTACCAGCTCTCCCATATCTGTAAGCCGGATGTGATTTTTACTGCGGTGAAAGAGGGGGACGCCCAATTCCTTTTCCAGGTTGCTGATTATGCGGGAAAGTCCCTGCTGGGTAATATAGCAGGCATCTGCCGCAAGGCTGATTGAACCGGTGTCTGCCACCTGAATCAGATAACGCAGATCTTCCATTCTCATTTCAAAAGTCCTCCCTTTCTGTGCTTTTCCACCATCATATCACAAAAATAAGAAAATCATCGGAAAGGCAGGGAAGAGGAGAAAATTCCCCCATTTCCTCTATTGCTTTCCTTATCTTATCAATCCCTATTATAGGGAGCAAACAAGCTAATATTGTGCCTGCTACAATAAATGCTTGTTCGCCTCTTCAAATATCCGATGGTAGAATGTAGCCAAAATCAAAGAAAGGGAATGACAAGATATGTACAATTTCGACAAACTCATTGATCGTCGCGGCACAGCCAGCGTCAAATGGGATGTAAAAGATCTCTTCGGCCTGGGTCCGGATGCAGATCTGATCCCCATGTGGATTGCAGACATGGATTTCGCCGTCCTGCCCGAAATACAGGAGGCAATGCACAAGCGGGTGGATCATCCGACCTTCGGCTATAATACGCCGACTCCCGGCTGCCTGCCTGCCCTGTGTTCCTGGTATGAGCGCCGTCATAATTGGCGCTTTTCTCCGGATCAGGTGCTCTGCGGCATCGGCGTTGTCACCATGATCCGCTTTACGATCGAAGCGATTACTTCTGCAGGAGATAAGATTGCTGTTTTTTCTCCTGTTTATGATCCTTTTTTTGCCGTGGTAAAAAACACCGGACGCAGCCTGGTGGATCTGCCCATGAAGGAGCAGGAAGGCAGCTATTCCGTTGACCTTAAGGCTTTTGAAGAGGCCCTGAAGGGCGGCGTGAAAGCTCTCATTCTTTGCAATCCGCATAATCCCGTGGGCAAGGTCTGGACAAAGAAAGAGCTGACCGCAATCGGCGACCTCTGTACCAAGTATGGTGTCTATGTTCTATCTGATGAAGTGCACGGCGATATGGCCCTTCTCGGAAATCACTATACTCCAATGGGACTGATCCCCTCGGTAGAGGATAAGCTGATCGTCTATACTGCGATCAGCAAGACCTTCAATCTGGCCGGTCTTCACCAGTCTGCCATCGTGATCCCGAATGCAAACCTGAGAGCAAAAGTAGATGCTGCCCTCAAAGGCGCCTGGATCATGGGACCGAATATCATGGCCTTTACCGCAATGGAAGCGGCTTATTCTTATGGCGATACATGGGTGGACGAGGTAACCGCCTATCTTTCCGATAATGTTCGGTATGTTCAGCAGCAGGTAGCTGAATTTATGCCAAAGGTCAAACTCTTCCGGCATGAGGGCACCTTCCTTATGTGGATGGATCTGCGCTGCCTTGGCATGAGCAGTGATGAGCTGACCCTGACCCTGGGACGCTACTATGGTGTCGGTCTTGGCAACGGCGGACATTACGGCAGCCAGTGCGATGGCTTTATGCGTCTGAATATCGCCTGCCCGCGGGCAAGACTCGAAGAGGGTATCGCACGTATCAAAAAATGCTATCTGGAAAAGGAGGCAAAGTAAAATGGAAGAAAGCCTTCTTCATCAGCCTTTCCGATATGACCGCAGCGGTTTGGATTTCCATTGTAGTATTCGTTGTCCTCTTGGGCATCTATACCTATATTCGCGGTAATCAGCTGGAGAAGAAAGCTGAGTTATAAACAAGGAAGCGTCGCGGATCACCGCGGCGCTTCCTTTCGTAATACACACTCTATTTTACTTTACCATACCACTTACGATCTTTTTACCGGCATAACTGCCACTAAAGGAAAAATCTACCGTTCCGTTCTTCACATACCAGGTTCTTCCGCCATATGCACAAAGTCCGGTGTAGTTCCAATTCAATACACCCTTCTGTACATAATACCAGGCTCCTTTGCCGTTTACCTGTGCAAGACCGGTATAGTTCCAGTTTAATACACCTTTCTGCACGTAATACCAGGCTCCCTTACCGTTTACCTGTGCAAGGCCGGTATAGTTCCAGTTTAATACGCCTTTCTCTACGTAATACCAGCTTCCTCCATACTGGCAAAGGCCGGTATAATTCCAGTTCAGAGCTCCCTTCTGCACATAAAACCAGCTGTTTCCGTGCCTGCAAAGACCGGTATAACTGAAATCCACTACTCCACTCTTTACATAGAACCAGCCATATTCATTCTGAGCAAGGCCGGTATAAGACCAGTCGATCTTTCCGTTCTTTACGCAATACCAGGCACCTTTTCCGTTTACCTGAGCCAGCGTAGAGTAAGACCAATCGATCTTTCCATTATGAACGTAATACCAATTGCCGTTATACTTTACAAGATTGCTGTAATTCCCGTTCAAACAGCCTTTTTCTACGTAATACCAGCCACCATTGTGACTTACCAGGCCGCTGTAATCGAAGTTCACAACGCCTTTCTGTACATAGAACCATCCATGCTCATTCTGCGCAAGGCCGGTATAAGACCGATCAAGCTTTCCGTTCTTTACGTAATACCAGGCACCTTTTCCGTTTACCTGAGCCAGGGTTGAATAAGACCAATCGATCTTTCCATTATGAACGTAATACCAGCCTCCATTGTAGTTCACGAGATTACTGTAGCTCTTGTCCACCTCACCGTTTACATAATAATACCAGGTACCATCTACATTCTTCAGACCGGTATAAGTATCTTTTACGCGATAAAGCATACTAGCGTAATTTTCTACCTGACCTTCATACTTTCCCTTTCCTTTCAGGGTGTAATAATAAATTCCGGGATCCTTTGTTTTGCTTCTATCGATCACCTTATCCCCATTTTCATCTGAATACAGGATCCAGATAATGGTATAGTCCTCCTCAGAAAGTTTTGTCTTTGTATCCGTATCTTTGTTGTAATAGTAAACTGTCGGATTCTCTAATGCTTTACCATCATAATCCTTCACAATCACCTTATCAGAATCCGGATCTGCCTTGAAGGATCCTTTTGTGATCTGATAGCTTACGGTCTTACTTCCTTCATACTGTCCGATACCGGTAATTACGATTTTCTTCTCTCCTACACTTGTGTAGTCCTTATCCGGATAAGACACTTCATAATCCTTATTCTCTGTAAGCTCCTCTCCGTCATAGGTCACGACAATAGACTCCGAGGACGGCTTCTGCTCGCTTCCTGTATAAACCATATTCTCTATTTCGGAAACAGATGCCTCCTCTATAGGGATGGTGGATTTCTTTGCTGTGAGGGTTTTACAAAAGGTTACAGTTCCATCCTCATTCAGACTTATCTCTACCTTTTCTCCATTTACTGTCACGCTTGTTGTTTCATCAAACTTATAGCCATCCCTCGGTGTCATTACCACTGTCGCTGTATAGCTTTCCCCTGCAACTGCCTTTCCATCTTCCGGCATCGGTTCCCAGCTGATGTTGCCGTAGCTGTAGTCTCCATATGCGTAGTCATCTAACTTCTCACCTTCAAACTGCTCATGAATCTCAATTTCTTCTTCTGTAATCAGTTCCTTCTCTTTTGCTGTGAGGGTTTTACAAAAGGTTACGGTTCCGTCCTCATTCAGACTTGTCTCTACCCTTTCTCCATCTTTTTCTCCATCTATTGCCACTCTTATTGTTTCATCAAACTTATAGCCATAATCCGGTGTCAGTACCACTGTCGCTGTATAGCTTTCCCCTGCAACCGCTTTTCCATCTTCCGGCATCGGATCCCAGCTGATGTCAGCAATGCTATGCACTCCATTTCTCCAGTCCGGTAATTTATCGCCTTCAAACAGCTTGTCCAGCTCCCAAACTGTTTCTTCTGTAATCAGTTCCTTCTCTTTTGCTGTGAGGGTTTTACAAAAGGTTACAGTTCCATCCTCATTCAGACTTATCTCTACCTTTTCTCCACTTACTGTCACGCTTGTTGTTTCATCAAACTTATAGCCATAATTCGGTGTCATTACCACTGTCGCTGTATAGCTTTCCCCTGCAACCGCTTTTCCATCCTCCGGCATCGGATCCCAGCTGATGTCAGCAATGCTATACCATCCACCTGACCAGTCCGGTAATTTATCGCCTTCAAACAGCAGCTTGTCCAGCTCCCAAACTGTTTCTTCTGTAATCAGTTCCTTCTCTTCTGCGTCTCCGCTCTCTTCTGCGTCTCCGCTCTCTTCTGCGTCTCCGCTCTCTTCCGTTTCTTCTGTCTCTGCCGCCTGCACCACCAGCATATTTACCGGCAGCATGGTTAGCAGCATAGCAATGCTTAGCCATATTGCTATCGCAACCTGCTTTACTTTCCTTTCTTTCATACCTCTCATCTAAATACCTTCTTTCACTAGGGTCTCATTTCTGCAAATTCATTAAAAAATTAATTAAAAACGCAGAAATCCTTATAAACATCTGTCTTCATAGTATCATGTTCTCTGATAATTCATCAATGTTTTTTTTCAGTTGTTGCATAAGTGCGGAGTTATAAGCAAAGTTATAGGACAAAATTTATTAATAGCCGATTCCAGCCATAAAGGCCGCGATGTTCTGCCTAGGATCAAAAATACGTTGAGGATGCCAAGCATCCTCAACGTACATACAATTGCTCTATTTTATTTTCCACTAACAAGACAACAGCCTAATTAGTTCTGTTTAATCGCTGCCTGTGCTGCTGCAAGTCTTGCGATCGGTACACGGAAAGGTGAGCAGGATACATAATCCAGTCCAATGCTGTTGCAGAACTCTACAGAAGAAGGATCTCCTCCGTGCTCTCCACAGATACCGCAGTGAAGATCTGCGCGCTCTCCTCTGCCGAGGGTTACTGCCATCTTCATCAGCTTGCCAACACCTTCCTGATCCAGTTTTGCAAAAGGATCATTCTCGAGGATCTTGTTGTCATAGTAGCTGTCAAGGAACTTACCTGCATCATCACGGGAGAAGCCATAGGTCATCTGAGTCAGATCGTTTGTACCGAAGCAGAAGAACTCAGCTTCTTTTGCGATCTCATCTGCTGTCAGAGCTGCTCTCGGGATCTCGATCATGGTTCCTACATGATATTCCATATCCAGACCGGACTCTTTGATCAGGGCATCTGCTGTTTCCACAACGACCTTCTTGACATTCTTCAGCTCTTCTACGATACCTACCAACGGGATCATGATCTCCGGTACTACCTTGAATTCCGGATGAGCCTTGCTTACGTTGATTGCTGCATTGATCACGGCTCTGGTCTGCATCACTGCAATCTCCGGATATGTAATAGCAAGACGGCATCCTCTGTGACCCATCATCGGGTTGTTTTCCTTGAGGCCGTCAATGATCGCCTTGATCTCGGCTACGGATTTGCCTTTTTCCTTTGCAAGCTTCTCGATATCAGCATCCAGAGTCGGAACGAATTCATGAAGAGGCGGATCCAGGAAACGAATGGTCACAGGTCTTCCCTCCATTACCTCATAGAGGCCTTCAAAGTCTCCCTGCTGAAGCGGTTCGATCTTTGCAAGTGCTGCTTCTCTTTCCTCTGTTGTGTCGGAGCAGATCATCTCACGGAAAGCATCGATACGGTCTCCGGAGAAGAACATATGCTCTGTACGGCAAAGGCCGATACCTTCTGCACCAAGCTCGATTGCCTTCTTGGCATCGGTTACGGTATCTGCATTGGTACGAACCTTCATGCTTCTGTACTCATCAGCCCACTCCATGATGGTTGCAAAGTCTTCATCTTCTACTGCGCCTTCCTGTACCGGAAGCTCGCCGTCGTAGATATTTCCTGTTGATCCGTCGAAGGAAATCACATCTCCCTCTTTATAGGTCTTGCCGCCAAGGGTAAAGCTGGTCTCATCTGCATCGAAAACGATCTCTGAGCAGCCGGCTACGCAGCAGGCACCCATACCACGGGCAACTACGGCTGCATGGCTTGTCATACCTCCACGGGCTGTCAGGATACCCTGAGCTGCCTTCATACCTTCGATATCTTCCGGAGAGGTTTCTCTTCTGACCAGAACCACCTTACGTCCCAGAGCGCCCTGTTCTTTTGCCTCTTCTGCTGTAAATACGATCTGTCCTGCGGCAGCACCCGGTGCAGCCGGCAGACCCTTGCCGATCAATGTTGCACCTTCTAAGGTTGCCTTTGAGAAGGAACCATGAAGCAGAGAGTCAAGATTACGGGGATCTACTGCAAGAAGGGCTGTCTTCTTATCGATCATGCCTTCCTCTACCAGATCACGGGCAATCTTCAGAGCGGCCTTTGCTGTTCTCTTACCGTTACGGCACTGGAGCATGTAGAGTTTGCCATCCTCGATGGTGAACTCCATGTCCTGCATATCTTTGTAGTGATGCTCAAGTTTATCTGCGATATCAAGCAGTTCATCATGAATCTCCGGCATGATCTCCTTGAGCGCTTCGAATTTCATCGGGGTACGAACACCTGCTACAACGTCCTCGCCCTGTGCATTCATCAGAACCTCTGCATAGAACTTGTTCTCACCTGTTGCCGGATCACGGGTAAAGGCAACACCTGAGCCGGATGTCGGTCCCATATTACCGAAAGCCATCATCTGTACGTTAACCGCGGTTCCCCAGCTGTAAGGAATGTCATTGTCACGACGATATACATTTGCACGGGGATTATCCCAGCTTCTGAATACGGCCTTTACTGCCTCGATCAGCTGCTCCTTCGGATCTGTCGGGAAGTCCTTGCCTAAGGTTGCGCTGTATTTAGCCTTGAACTGCATTGCCAGATCCTTCAGATCGTCTGCATTCAGATCAACGTCATTGGCAACCCCTTTTTCTGCCTTCTTGGCATCGATCAGTTTCTCAAATTCGCTCTTGGAAACTTCCATAACTACATCTGAGAACATCTGAATAAATCTTCTGTAGCAGTCCCATGCCCAGCGGGGATTATTAGACTTTGCAGCCAGTGTCTCTACAACATCTTCATTCAAACCCAGATTCAGGATGGTATCCATCATACCCGGCATGGAAGCTCTTGCACCGGAACGTACAGATACCAGAAGCGGATTCTCCTTATCTCCGAACTTCTTGCCTGTGATCTCTTCCATCTTGCCGATATATTCAGCAATCTGTCCCTTGATCTCATCGTTAATCTGTCTTCCGTCCTCATAATACTGGGTACAAGCTTCTGTTGTAATCGTAAAGCCCTGCGGAACCGGAAGGCCAAGGTTTGTCATCTCTGCAAGATTGGCACCCTTTCCTCCAAGCAGCTCACGCATGTCCTTGTTTCCCTCTGTAAACAGGTAAACCCATTTATTCATTGTTTTTTACCCCTCTTTCTTAGTCAGTTTACATAGTAAGTTCACTTTTTTACTGACCTTTTTTATACAATATTTCCATTTGATTTTATTATAACTCTTGTAACATGATTCGCAAGCCTCTTTTGATATTATTTTAACGTAACGTGCAAAAAAGGCTGCCACACGCCAAAGCGCATGACAGCCAACATCTTATGCTTCCCTTTCGGAATATTTATACTTTTGATCCAAGAGCATATCCTGTACCTTCAGCAGTCTGGTCTGGGTACTTCGTTCATTCTCGGATAGTTTCATGGAAATGTAATGAATATTTTCCTCGGACTCCGGAATGATCACATGCTCGAGGGCATTTACCCTTCGTCTTGTCTTCTCGATCTCTGCTGCCATCAGCTGACAGGACTTTTCGACCTCTGCCAGTTTAATCATATCCGGCAAGATCTCTGAAATGGAAGAGACCGCATCATCCAGATCTCCGGATGTAAAGGCAAAACCATAGGGATAGACATCCGCCGGATCTGCCGTTCTCGTTTTTGCCGTGAACTGTGGAACATCCACGCTCATGACATTGCGGCTCTCACACTCCAGATAGATCTCCTGTTTGGATGCCATCAGAGCGGTGTGAAGTATCTGCTCGCTCATACCGGCCTTTGCAATAACAAAGTTGACATTTGCTTTTTTGATGCCTTCCTCTACCTTCAGACGAAGCTCCATATTTTCTTTGGCCAGTTCCAGATACTGGCGCATCAGCTCGTCTCTTTTATCCTTTAATAATTTATGTCCCTTTTTCGCCGTTGCCAGCTTTTTCTTCAGCCGGTTTAGCTCCATTCGGGTCGGGGTTACTGCTGTGCCCGCCATTCTATCACCTCCTGATCCATTTAGCCGTGAAAATGACGAAGCGCTTATTTACCATAGTAAAGCTCGATGTATTTCTCATCGATTCGCTTCAGCTCACTCTTCGGCAGCATGGATAAGAGCTTCCAGCCAATGGTAAGCGTTTCCTCAATGCTTCTGTTATTGTCATAACCCTGATTCACGTATTCCATCTCAAAGGCATCCGCGAAGTTTGCATAGATGACGTCCATCTCGGAAAGAGCAGCCTCTCCCAGGATGACCATCAGCTCCTTCGCCTCTTTACCACGGGCATAGGCGGCAAAGAGCTGGTTCATCATATTGGAATGATCCGCCCTGGTCTTTCCTTCGCCGATTCCCTTATCCTTCAGTCGGGAAAGAGAAGGCAGTACATCGATCGGTGGTTTTACACCCTTTCTGTAAAGATCTCGGCTCAGAATGATCTGTCCTTCTGTGATATAACCTGTCAGGTCAGGGATCGGATGGGTTTTATCATCCTCCGGCATGGTCAGGATCGGGATCATGGTAACGGATCCTTTCTTGCCTCTCTGACGACCTGCTCTTTCATAGATCTGGGCAAGATCGGTGTACATGTAGCCCGGATATCCTCGTCTGGACGGAACTTCCTTACGGGCTGCGGATACCTCTCGCAGGGCATCTGCATAGTTTGTAATATCCGTCATGATAACCAATACCTGCATATCCTTTTCAAAGGCCAGATACTCTGCTGCCGTCAGCGCCATACGAGGGGTAGAAATACGCTCTACGGCCGGATCGTTTGCCAGGTTGATGAAAAGAACGGTTCTGTCGATTGCTCCATTTTCCGTAAAACTCTCGATGAAGAAATTCGCTTCCTCGAAGGTAATACCCATGGCTGCAAAGACAACAGCGAATTTCTCGTCATCTCCCAATACCTTGGCCTGCTTTGCGATCTGTGCCGCCAGATTGGCATGGGGCAGACCGGAAGCGGAAAAGATCGGCAGCTTCTGTCCTCTTACCAGGGTGTTCAGACCGTCAATTGCCGAAACACCGGTCTGGATAAACTCATTCGGATAATCTCTGGCCGCCGGGTTCATCGGCAGACCGTTGATATCTCTTCTCTCATCCGGAATGATCTCGGGGCCGTCATCGATCGGTCTTCCCAGACCGTCAAAGACACGTCCCAGCATATCCTCTGATACACCGAGCTCCATGGATCTTCCCAGGAATCTGACCTTACTGTTTGACAGGTTGATACCGGTTGAACTTTCAAAGAGCTGTACCAGGGCATTGCTGCCATCAATTTCCAGTACACGGCATCTTCTGAGTTCTCCGCTTGCAAGCTCGATCTCTCCCAGCTCATCATAGGCGACATCTTCTACGCCGCGAACCAGCATCAGAGGACCGCTGACTTCCTGAATTGTTCTGTATTCTTTTGCCATTTAGAAATCCTCCTTTCTGCTGAGTGCTTCCTTGATCTCTTTATCCAGGGCATCGATGATCGCATCATATTCTTCTTTGATCTTTTCTTCCCTGGTATATTTATAACGTCCGATCTTCTCTCTTACCGGAAGGGAGATCAGATCATTCAGTCCTGCTCCCTGTGAAAGAGCTTCTGTTGTCTTCTCATAGTAGGCAATCACCAGCTCCATCATATACTTCTGTTTTTCAAGGGAAGTATAGGTGTCGACCTCATCAAAGGAGTTCTGATGCAGATAATCCTCACGAATGGATCTGGCCGCTTCCATCTTCAGTCTGTCACCTGCAGACAGGGCATCCATACCTACCATCTGCACGATCTCATTCAATTCGGATTCATCCTGAAGAATATTCATCATCTTCTGACGGTTCTTCATCCAGCTCGGATCGACATTTTCGTCAAACCATTTACCCATATCATCTACATAGAGAGAATAGGAGGTCAGCCAGTTGATGGCCGGGAAATGTCTCTGATAAGCCAGGGCGCTGTCCAGTCCCCAGAAAACCTTGACGATTCGAAGGGTTGCCTGGGATACCGGCTCGGAAATATCGCCACCGGGAGGAGATACCGCTCCGATTACGGAAAGGGCTCCGAGTCTGCCTTCCTTTCCCTTTGCAATAACCTGTCCGGCTCTCTCGTAGAACTGGGCCAGCTTACTGCCCAGGTAGGCCGGATAGCCTTCCTCACCCGGCATCTCCTGCAGACGGCCTGACATCTCTCGAAGAGCCTCTGCCCATCTGGAAGTCGAATCCGCCATCAGGGCTACGGAATATCCCATATCCCTGAAATATTCCGCGATGGTGATTCCGGTATAGATTGACGCCTCTCTTGCCGCAACCGGCATATCGGAGGTATTTGCGATCAGAACGGTTCGCTCCATCAGGGATCGTCCCGTCTTCGGATCCTTCAGCTCCGGGAACTCATTCAGAACGTCTGTCATCTCATTACCGCGCTCTCCGCAGCCGATATAAACTACGATGTCTGCTTCTGCCCACTTGGCAAGCTGGTGCTGGATAACCGTTTTTCCGGAACCGAAGGGACCCGGTACCGCTGCAACGCCGCCCTTGGCAATGGGGAAAAATCCGTCAATTACCCTCTGACCTGTTACAAGAGGATTTTTCGGCGGAACCTTCTTCTGATAGGGACGACCGATTCTTACCGGCCACTTCTGTACCATGGTAAAGTCCTTGTCGCCTTCCTCGGTTTCCAAGGTGTAAACGACCTCTTCTACGGTAAATTCACCGGCTTTGATATCCTTCACACGACCCTTTACCCCATTGGGCACCATGATCTTCTGTACGACAGATGCGGTCTCCTGTACGCTTCCGACCACATCTCCTGCTTCTACTTCATCGCCGACCTTTGCCAAGGGGACGAATTCCCACTTCAGATCTCTTTTCAGTGCCGGAACCTCTACACCTCTTTTCAGGTTGTTTCCGGACAGCTTCATAATATCATCCAGGGGTCTCTGGATACCGTCATAAATACTCTGGATCAGTCCCGGTCCTAACTCAACAGAAAGCGGTGCATCTGTTGATTCTACCGGCTCTCCCGGCTTCAGGCCGGAGGTTTCCTCGTATACCTGAATGGAGGCCTGATCTCCGTGCATCTCAATTACTTCGCCGATCAGTCTCTGCTCACTCACGCGGACCACGTCATACATATTCGTATCACGCATGCCCTCCGCAATAACCAGAGGTCCGGCTACTTTTAAGATTGTACCTCTGCTGCTCATAGCTTTTCGCCTTTCTACTTATTGTTACCGAACAGGATGTCCGATCCGACTGCCTGCTCTACTGATTTCTTTACATTCTCTACCCCGCGTCCGGTATTTCCAAACACGCCGGGGATCAAAATAATGGCCGGAAGCATAGCCTCCTTATATCTGGCGATCGTTTTTTCGATCTTTTCTGCCATGCTTTCCGTAATATATACGATCGCATACTGGGCATCTGCCAGCTCTTTCAGCTTTTCCTCCGCTTCCTTTGCTTCGGAAACCGGAATTGTCTCCAGGCCAACCGATGCAAAGCCGTATATACTGTCATATTCTCCCATTACTGCTGCTTTATACATACATTTCCCTTACCCTTTCCCGGATGGAGTCATCCGAAAGACCGTTTGCCTTTCCGGAAAGGATGATTCTGACCGTTTTGATCTCATTTTCTCTTGCGATTGCATAAGCTACCACCGGTCCGATGGAAAATGCCTTATATTTCTGGGGGCGGATGATCTCAATGATTCTGTTGTCACACCATCTCTCAAAGGCCGATGCCGAATCGGCAAGTGCCGCTGCGCCTCCCGCATAATCCGTCTCTTCCAGATAAGCCATCAGAGTATCACTTCCGGACATTGCCGCCTGCATCAGTCTGTCGATATTCAGGCTGCTGCACTCTGCCATGGCTCTCTTCATGAATTCCAGATTTTTCCCGGTCTTCTGTGCTCTTACCGCAATCTTGATATTTGCAACGGCAACCAGGGATTCCGCATACTGCTGAAGGATCTCCTCCTTCGCCTTCTCTCCGGCCTCTTTGATCGCTGTAAGCGCTGCCTGATCGACGATGATATCACAAAGCTGACCATCTCTTGTCTGCAAAAAGGCCTCTGTCGCCTCCTGGGCTGCCTTCTGCATATTCTGGGGGAGAGAAAGGTAATCCTTCTCTCTGATCACACGAAGCATTTCCTCGGGGGAGATTGCCGTATCCTGATAAAAGATATGGGGATTCTCCCTTTCCGTACCGACCTGCTTGATGGCCGCCTTCAGATTATGAAAAAGGTTCGGAAGCCGCATCACGTCAAAGATGCTCATATCGGAGCAAAGTTCTCTGACTACCTTCCAGGTCTTCTGACTTTCCTCCTCCAGGATCTCATCTGCATTCAGCTCACTGTCGCTGCTGCCCCAGCCCTTATCAATTAGAAATTTTAAAGCTTCTTCATAGGAGTCACATCCGATCAGCTGTTCCAATACGGATGCGGAAAAGAGCGACAATTCCAGGACACGAATCCTGGCCGCCGCATATGTATAATCAAATCCGGACATTCGTCTACCTCCTATGCAAATAATACGGAGCCCGCCAGGTCTGCCAGCTCATCCCGCTGATCGCGGAAAAGTGCAGAAAGGGAGCAATTCTCCTCTATGCCTCCATATACCAGAACAAAGCCTCCGTCGATTTTCCTTGTATCCTCAGCGAGACGGATAGAGCCTCCTTTTTCTGCCGCGATCTTCTCCGCTCTTTGCGCAAAGTCTGCCGGCAGTCTCTTCCGATCCTGCTCATTCAGATAGAGAAGGCCTTCCCTCGCCAGAGCATGCTGCGCCAGAAGATTCTCCAGGAAAAGGAAATAGCTTTCCTCCTCTGCATGCAGGATTTTCTCATAGGCCTCATTTAAGACTTCCTCGATCAGCTGCTGCCTGCTGCGGAGCAGACTCTGTCTCTTTTGCATATCACCGGAAGACTGGGCCCGTTCAAGGATCTGGGCTTTATCATTTTCTGCCTTAGCTACACTTTCTTTTTCCAACTGATCTGCCTTTTCCCTTGCCTCTTTTCGGATCTCCTCGGCCTGCTCTCCTGCGGCCTTTCTTTTTTCTTCCGCCTGGGCTCTTCCGTCATTCAGAATTTCTTCTATTATCTTTTCAAGTCCTGCCATACCGATTTCTCCTATCTGAACGGATTAAACCGGAATATTGGAAACTGCCAGGATAGAGATCAGAAGTGCCAGGATCGCATAGGTCTCAACCATTGCCGGGAAAAGCATTGCCTTACCGAACTGATCCGGTTTCTTTGCAACGATTCCGATCGCTGCCGCAGATGTCATGCCCTGATATTTTCCGGAGATCAGACCTACGATTCCGATCGGCAGACAGCCTGCAAGGATCATCAGACCTGTTTTTAAATCAAGGGCTGCCAGGCTTCCTCCCAGAAGTCCGATCTTGGAAAGAGTGATAAATCCTACCAGAAGTCCGTAGATACCCTGTGTACCGGGAAGAAGCTGCATGATCAGAACCTGTGCAAATTTACTCGGATCCTCTGTTACAACACCGGATGCCGCCTGACCTGCAATACCTACACCGATCGCTGATCCTGCACCTGCCAGAAATACTGCTACTGCCGCACCTAATACAGCCCAAACAATTCCTAAATTACCCATTTTTTTCCTCCTTACTTTACCCTATCGCAACGCAATAGGACGACATGGCGCCCTGCGCCTTTAGTCTTCAATCTCAATATACTTGGTATTTCTTCTAAAGGGCTGGAAGGCTCTTCCTCCGCCCTCATAAAACTTGTTGAAAAACTCTACATACTGCAGTCTGTTTGTATGAACATAGGCTCCCAAAAGATTGATCGCCAGGTTGAAAATATGCCCGATGATAAAGACCACAATAAATAGGATTGTGCCGAAAACACTCTTTCCTGCCATAGATCCCATCTGGTTTACAACCTGGGCGATAACGCCGGTCGCAAGACCGAGAGCCAAAAGTCTCGAATAAGACAGGACATCCGAAAGCCAGCTGGTGATGCCGTAAATGTCATAAGCACCAAGCGCAATACGAAGCAGGAAATTCTTGTGACTCCTTCCTGACATCAGCAAAATGCCCAGAGCTCCGACGATCGCCAGCAGCTTCGCAAGCAGGTTCACTGCCGGTGGGAAGACGAACTGCATCTGTGCAATGGATGCAAAAATGTCTGTCGGCAAAAGGATCATGATGAGTCCGATCAGAAGCATGAACCAGAAGACAACATCACTGATGAAGCCTACCAGATCCATATCCCTCAGATAGAGATAACCCTTGATCGCCAATCCCGTAAACAGGTGGATCACACCGAAGAGCATGGAATAAAGCAAAAGCCTCATCGGATCGTTGATCGGTACAAACCAAAGCGCCGGAATGGTGATCTCATGTCCAAACCAGACACGGGAAACAACATTGACCACATCTCCGAAATATCCGCCGAAGAGAATGCCCCAAAAGAGAGTGGAAAGACCGCAGTACATAAACATATGCAGAGCCTTACTCATACCCTCTGACATTCTGGGGAATTTCTTTAATGCCACAAAGCAGGCAATGGAAATGATGGCTCCATATGCTGCATCGGAAAGCATTAATCCAAAAAGGAATACATAGAAGACCGACATCAGCGTAGTCGGATCGATGTCCTTCTTTGCCGGCAGCCCGTAGGATTCGAGTACCGGTTCAAAGTTTCTGGAAAAAGCATTGTTTTTCAAGATAACCGGACTTTCTTCCTCTTCCGGAATGTCGAAGACTTCCATCTCAAGGATGAAATCTTTCTCCAACTCCTTTTTGACCCTCTCTGCATCCCCGGCTGCCAGGTAGCCTTCCAGAAGAATGGTCTTTTCTGACTCGAGCAGACCTCCTCTCGCCTCCTGTCTCTGCGCCTGAAGTGAGCAAAGATCTGCATAGATCTCAATATCTTTTCTCTTTGCGGCCAAAGCGATGATCTTTTCCTTTGCTTTTTCTGCCGCCGCAAGATACTCCTTCTCTTTCTTCTTTAATTCCTTTTCCGCTTCCTCCGGTTTGCCGGTGAAAGACTGCATAGGTCTTGCGAAACCGATTTTACGAAGTGCATCCTCTACCATCTGGGACACAGACTTCAAACAGATCACGGCTAGTGCCGTCTGGTTTTTGTCCGCAGACAGGATCGTGACATCCACATCCGCTTCCTTGGCCTCTTCTGCCAGATAAATGTAAATTTCTTCCAGGCTTTTTTCTTCTGGGATTGCTCCGATCAGAAGCTCTGTCATCTGCGTTCCCTTGCAGTCCATCGGAAGATCCAGATTTTTCCATGGGGTCAGGCCTTCTATCTGCGCGCTGATCTTCTGCGCCTCTGCCAGATTCTCTGCTGCTTCCTTCTTCAAGGAAATCAATTCGGCGATGACCGCCTTGGTCTCCTCTTCTCCTGCCGCCTTTTCCTTCAGCACATCGCTCCCGGTTACTTCTTTGCCTTCCAAAGAAGCAAAGATACCGGCTTTGACCGGCGCATATTCATTCAGAATATCCAGGGCTCTTTCTGCCAGAGTTGTTTCTTTTTCCCACTCTGCCCTTTCTGATGTGTCTGACGGTAAAAATACATCATCCTCCGGAAGATTCCTCTTAATCTCGGTACAACCCAGACTCTGCAGTTTTTTCAGGACAGCGTTTCTGTCCTTTTTCAGTGCACAGATACTGAATTTCTGCATCTGCAAAACTGCCATTTGGTTTCCTCCATTCTTATTTTTCTGTCAACTGCTTTATGACGGCCGCTACCGCATCTTCTTTCCTGCTCTCTGCCGCCGCAAGAAGCGCTTCTGCTTCTGCCTCTGCTTCTCCCGCAGCCGTCTTCAGGATCCGGGCGGCCTCTTCTTCGGCTGCCGACTTTACGGATCTTGCCTCCTCCGAGGCTTTTTCCTCCGCTTCCTTTTTGATCAAATCTGCATCTGCTTCGGCTTTTTCTATCATGGCCAGGGAGTCTCTTTCTCCCTCTGTCACAAGCTCTGCCGCCTGCTTTTCCGCTTCCTTGATCTTCTCCATCGTCTGCGCAATCATATTCTTACCTTCACCTCATTTCGATACTTTCTCTTTTGTTACGTCTGACTAACATTTATTTTTCCAAATAAAAGTAGCCTTATTATACTGAAGTTAGCTAGCAAAGTAAAGGTAAATTCCCTGTTATTATATTAACTTTGTAATTATTTTTTAGACAATTTGGCGGTATTGTATCATTTTGCAATATTAGGAACTATTCTTGGCTAAATTTCGCATGATTTTTATGCTTCTACAAGCTATCGTGCAAAGGAAATAATTGATATTGCTACGAAGGCAAATACTTCTGTTTTCTAAACAAGCAACACAAAAAAAGATCTGCGAAAAATGATGAAATCATTTTTCGCAGATCCTTCCCCCCCCGCTAATAACCGGTATTTTCAATCCTTATTTTGTTTGCTCCGTCCCTTGCGGTATTACTCCGCATCAGAAGATGCCGCATCGGCTGAGCTGTCAGTGGATGCATCTCCTGACTCATTTGAAACGGTTGTGTACATTACGTCAAAGGGAATCTTATCCCAGAGATCTTCATTTACCTCGAAGTTCATCTTCGCCATCAGTTCATCTACTACCTGATAATAGTAGGACTGCTGAGCCTGCTGGGTCAGAGACTCGATATTGGCCTGTGTTGCTTCCTCATCGTAAGCAGAATCCAGACGAATCAGATAGATGGCATCGCCTTCTACCTCTGCCATGGTTACCTCTCCCTCGGAAAGGCCATCTGCTGCCTCAAGGACTGCAGAATCCATACCCGTATCATTCTTTGTATAAGAATAGGTCTGGGCTGTCAGGCCGTTTCCTGTCAGCTCTGTTTCAAAATCGCTGCCTGCAACTACATTATCTACAATAGCCTGTGCGGAAGCTTCGTATTCTGCCAGCTCATCGCCTGTGATGGTCGTTGCATTTCCGGACGCATCTGTAGAAGTCAAAGGAATCTTTGCATAGCTGAAGGTTCTTGCTGCGGCATCTGCTTCATCAATGTCCACATCTGCCTCTGCGTAAATTGCCTCCTGCATCTTGGTCTGGTAAGCAGTCATGCGAAGATATTCTTCTACGATCGCCTGGCTTGCGCCCATTGCCTTATTGGCCTTATCTGTATTATCGGAAATAAACTGTTCTGCTGCCTGGGTGATAGCTTCTTCTTCCTCATCACTCAGACTGACATTATAAAGAGGTGCATAGGCTCTTAAAACCATCATTGCCTCTAAGCTCTCAAGCATGCTGTCCTTGAGGGAATCTGCCATGGTGGAAGTTGCATTTCCGGACGCATCTGTTC
>CAVHNP010000034.1:0-23626 GCA_963637505.1 Prevotella sp. CAG:279 | reverse complement strand
CGCATGTTCCCATGCACCTCTTGCTAAGCACTGGGGTTTTTCAACGGTTTTAGATTCTCGGCAGAACATCTCGTCTTTTATAGCAATATTCATCTCCCTATTTGTTACACAAAGCAGTCCTACCCTTGCCGCTCTTACAATTCCATCGCCGCATTATATGCCTCGGCCGTTGCTTCTTCTACGGTACGAGCCCGGATGCAGTCGCCGACCATAGCCCACTCGGGCACATCGCAGTCAAAGACAAAGCTGTCTGCCAGGTCTGTTTTGGCCTTCATGCCGGCAGCAAAAATAATACTGTCTGCCTCTGCTCTCTTTTCGCTTCCGTCTGCCGCATAATAGCATACCGCCCCCTTCTCGATGGACTTGCATTTTGCACCCAAAATGGGAGTAAAGTTTTCATTTTCTTCTAAGAGAATCCGGATCTCATCCGCGCAGGTCTTTGATGCCTCGGGGCAAAGGGACTCCTGCATCTCGATAATCGATACCTTGATGCCCTGGTCTGCCAGATGCAGGGCTGTCTCGCAGCCAACCTGGCCTCCGCCGATGATAATGGCAGACTTGCCTACCGCTTCTTCATGTCCGTATACCTGGGTTGCAACAAATCCGTTTTCCTGATTAAAGCCCGGCAAAGGCAGCATCAGCGGCTCTGCTCCCACTGCAATGATCACAGAATCAAAGCTTCCGTTCAGCATTTCCGGCTTCGCCTCTGTATTCAGTCTTAATTTGATCTCACGTTTTTCCACCTGAGCGATCAGATAGTCCTTATAGCTGCAAAGGGCATATTTAAATTCTACATATTTAGAGAAATCAAGGGCGCCTCCCAGAAAGGCCTTCTTTTCAAAGAGGGTCACGTCATGACCTCGATCGTAAGCTGTGATCGCAGCCTTCATTCCTGCCGGACCTCCTCCGATGACTGCCACTCTCTTCTTTCTCGCCGGCTGCTCCGGGAACATTTCCTCTGCGCAGGTCTCATAACCGATCTTGGGATTTACCGCACAGCGGAAAAGGTGGGCATAGCAGTCTGAATCATGGCAGCGCATACACTTAATGCAGGGCACAACATCCTCAGCCTTTCCATCGATTGCCTTTTTGATCATCTCCGGATCTGCGATCAGCTGACGACAGACTGCAAAGAAATCACACTTGCCCTCTGCGATTGCCTCCTCTGCTGCCTGCAGACTCTCGAGACCGCCTACAGCCGTAACCGGTTTATGGATCTTACCGGATTTTTTGAAGGCCTCTGCAAGCCAAAGGTTGGGATGATAGCCCATATGCTGGCAGGGATGAGTCCAGGTCATATATTTTTCTGTTACCATACCGCAGGAAGCCTGAATGATATCGCAGTGCTCCTGGAAGATCTCTGCGATCCGGATACCTTCTTCCAGATCAATGCCTCCCTTGGCAAATTCCGTTGCCGACATACGCACCTCAAAGGTCATTCTGCCTTTTGTTGCCTTTCGGCAGGCATCCAGAATCTCAACCAGATATCTGCAGCGGTTTTCCGTATTGCCGCCGTATTCATCCTTTCTGTGATTGGTCAGGGGTGACAGGAACTGAGCCACCGGAATGGAATGTCCGAAATGGAAAAGCAGGGAGTCAAATCCACACTCCAAAAGATTTGCGCACATATCTGCGGTTGCCTCTTTGTAGCGTTCCATTTCTTCCTTTGTGATCTCCTGGCCGATGGGCGGAGACTGCATGATCCTGTTTCCATCTGAACAGGTCAGGGGAGGACCCGGTCTCCAGCTGCCCGGCATCAGTCCCATTACTTCCATACCTGCCAGGGCGCCATGTGCATGGATCCTTGCAGACAACTGACTTAAGCGGTTCTTGTGGTTAAAGGCAACCGTATCCCAGGTAGCATGCTCTCCGTCATCCATCACATCGACTGCCTTTACGCCTGCACAATAGACCACAGCCGCTCCTGTTTTTGCCCTGCTCTCAAAATAAGCCAAAGCATCCTCGTTCGGATAAAGCTCCCCGTTACTGGAAGAATGCGGTGTGATCGGTGCTACAATGATTCTGTTCTTAAATAATTTGCCATTCACCCTGACCGGCGCCAGGGCATGTGAAAATTCTCTGTTCATAAATTTCCCTCCTTATTCACCTACTTTCCTTTGATTATAGCACAATGCACAAGTTTTAAGGTCTCTCTCCCTTTCACTTGTGCATTTTACTTAATTCATATTTATTTTACTCTAATGCCCTTTTTGTATCATCGGCTGCTTTTCTCATCTTTTCTGTCTTTTTCGCCTGATCAGCCCTCTAAGGCTGCACTTCCGCATAAAGATTCGTCAGCCAGTTCTCATAGATAGAAAAGAGGGCGGCATTTGCTGCCGGGGAGAAATGCTGATTCGCCTCCCTGCCGAGATAAAGGCCTTCATCTGCCCAGCTTTCGTAGTCGCTGTTCATAAAATCCACCTCAGCCATAGAATAATTATCATAGCAGGTGATCCCCCTGCTCTCGCAAAGACGGAGCATGGCCTCCGCATAATCCCGATCACAAAGCCCCAGGGCATTGACACTGTCATTTCTATGATAGGGCGTCATACAGATTATCTTCGCCTGGGGATAGGCCTGCTGATAAACATCGATCAGACTGTTTAAGGCGCCCAGGAAGGTCTCATCTCCCTGATCCGACAGGTCTCCGATTGGAATATTCTCATTGCGGTCATTCATGCCGCCTTCGATCAGAACGATATCCGCAGACGGCACTGCATCCAGGACTTTCTGACACTGCCTGGACATGGCTATGGATTTATCGGCAAGAGCTGCATCGGAATAGGCGATCGCAGCCTTATTCACAGCAAAATTATAGCAGGTCATCTGATGCGAAATAGCCAGATCACTTACCCAGGAAAATCCCTCGCCCAGGGAATGTCCATTCAGGATCCCGTCTCCGATCACAAGGAAACTTTTCCCCCTAAGCGGATCCTCTGTATTTTCCCCTTCTGCCTGATTTTCTCCTGTCCGCTCCTCTTCCTTTTCTGCCGCATCTTCTGCTTCTGTCACTTTCCCCTCTTTTTCTGCCTCAGTTTCTGTCTCTGTCTGCCCCTTTTCCTGCTGCCATTCCGACACTTTTTCTTCCAGATATTCCTCATATACTGTCTGCAGCTTTTCCTGCGCCTTCATATTAAAATGACGGTTTATATTTTCAAATCCCAGACTCAGACCTTCATCCGCCCACTGCAAATAGGCCTCATCACCAAAATCGACCAAACATCCTCTCTCATTTTCAAAGCAAAGCACGCCCTGCAGACTGCAGATCTCCTTCATTGCCCGACTGTAATCACTGCAGGTCAGTCCCAGGTCATTTGCCTCCCCATTTGTCCAGCGATATGGCGTCATACAAACGATCAAAGCATCCGGATAGGCTGCCTGAAAACGATCGATCATGATATTTAAGGCTCCCTTAAAGCTAGTATCTTCATAATCACTGTCTTCTCCGATCGGAATGTCGTCTCCCTGGTCATTGGTTCCACCCTCAATGATGACCAGATCCACCTGTCCGGCTTTCTCAATGATCGCCTCCTGCCTTCTGACCATGGAAGTCGCTGCATGCTCGGCCTTTGCCCGATCCGAATAAGCGATCGTATCTCCGCTGACAGCAAAGTTATAATAAACCATGCCATATTTCCTGCCCAGGGCATCAAACCAGCTGGCTGCATTTCCCTCCAGATGTCCGCAAAGGAGACTGTCTCCGATTCCCAGCATACGGATGCCGGTCAGGGTGCTCTCTTCTGCCTCGGTATCTGCATCTATTTCTGCATCTCCTTCTGCGATTGTCGCCTCTTCTTCCGCTTTTTCCTGTTCCCCCTCTGCCGGGCGGCTCTCTTCTCTCTCAGCGTCAGCACTTTCTGCCGACTTTTCTATTATCCCTTCTGCATACTTTGGCTGGCTCTTTTTCCATGCTCCGCCTACGCCAAATAAAAAAAGATCCACCGCTGCTGCAATCAGGAGAATCCCTATTGCAAACAGCAGTGATCTTTTTATGGATGTCTTTTTCTTTTTCATATCCTTGCCTGCGTCATCCGGCCAGCCTTCTTCCCTCTCTTAGAGCTTTGACGCTCTGACAGCAGCGCCCAAAGCGCCTGCATATCTGCCAAGAGGATCCGTCAGAATGCTGTGTCCCAGTTCCTTTCCCAACATTTCGGAAATATAGGCGGCCTCACAAAGGCCTCCGGTCAGACAAAGAGGAAGAGAAGGGTCGATCAGGCGATCTGCCTGGGATGCTACCTTCTTTACGATCGATGCTACAATCCCGTGGGCGATATTTTCCTTTTTCTCGCCCTTTCCGATCAGACTGATGACCTCTGATTCGGCAAAAACGGTACACATGGAGGAAATCTCTACCCCCGTCCCCTTTGCCGCTAAGGCAAAGAGTTCTTCCGGCTTCACGCCCAGGGTCGTGGCCATGACTTCCAGAAAACGGCCTGTTCCGGCAGAACACTTATCATTCATGATAAATTCGCTCACCATCCGATCCTGAATACGGATGATCTTAGTATCCTGCCCGCCGATATCGATCACGATCAGATCAGTCAAATCCGGGAAGATCCGGCAGGCACCCAGGGCATGGCAGGTGATCTCCGTCACCTGCTTATCTGCATAGGGAACCGCCCCTCTTCCGTAACCGGTCGCTACCGTCTTTGCATCTTCGATTCGGATGCCGGCCTCCTCCAGCTTTTTCCTAACTGCCTCAGCCGTATCCACACTGCTCCAGCCCGTAGGCTGAAGATCAGAAAAAAGGATCTGCCCTTCTTCGTCCAGGGCAATGCTTTTTGCACTTGTCGATCCGATATCTATTCCAATCGCATACATTGTCTTATCCCGTCTGCTATTTCCTTCTGCAAAGATATTACAGCATCTCGATAAATGCCGCAATACGTGTATTCAACTGACCGACATCCGCCTGGGAATAATCTGTCTCAACACACATATAAGGAATCTTCTTTTCTTCTGTCACAAACTTACGAATGCCATAGCTCTCCACATTATAAGTATGACAGGCAGTCAGGGTCATCTCCAGAACGCCGTCCACCTTGAATTCATCGATCAGTCTGCCCAGGAGATCGTATCTGGCCGGATTCGGAGACATAACAGAGCAGCCAATGCTAAGATATCTTCTGCTGATCGCATCCATGATATCCTCAGCCTCTTCATCAATCTGCTGATCCAGCTGCTTGTAGCCGGTGCAGTTTTCCATGACAACCATGATCGCACCGTTATCCTCAATGGCACGGATCACCTTCTCTGTTGCACCGCCAACCGGACAGCCGGTCAGAAGAATACGAGGCTTCTTATCCTGTCTCTTTCCCTCTGCATATTCCTTTTCGATTCTGGCCGTCAGAGCTTCTACCTCTTCCTTGATCTTGCTTCTGTCAAACTTGAAGCCTGTTCCATAGAGAACCTGATACATTTCCAGACCCGTGATCGGAGCCGGATCATATTTCATCAGGCCATTGAGCTTCTTCAGGGCAATATTGATCTCATTATTCAGGTGTGCTGCCTCTCGCAGCTTTTCATCGGTGATCTTTGTTTCGAATTTTTCTTCCAGATAAGCACGGAATCTTTCATTTTCACTCTTCCACAGAGCCTGGGAAGCCTCACTCTGGTTCTGGGGCAGCTGCATCAGAAAAACATCCTTAAACTCAGACATCATCTCATACATTTTTTTCTTACCGTCGCAGGTGGTCTCCCCCACTACTACGTCAGAAAAATAAAAGAAAGGACATTTATCTGTTTTTGCAAAGCCATAGCTTGACTTGATCAGGGGACAGAGATTTTTCGGCAGATCCTTTTCCGCATCCGGAATGGTCTCCGGCGAAACGGAACAAAGTCCCACTGTTGCAGCACCTGCTGCCATCGCAATCTCTCTTGGGAAATAGGTACAATAAGCACCGACAACCGGAATCCCCTTCTCCTTCAATTCCTTGATCGCAAGAAAGGAATTCTTTCTCTGCTCTGCAAACTCCTCAAATACCTCCGGTAAATCCTTAATGATCTCCATGCAAACCTCCTTGTTCTGGTCCTATGCCTTTCCCTTCCATTAAGGCATAAGTTGTTATGAATTTTTCTGATAAATTTATAAATAATTTTATCACAAATAAAAGGTTTGCCTTCTTTAACTTTTGATAGTCTGAAAGATATGGATAAGGTCAAATCTTACCTATTTTTCTGCCTCTCCCTCTCCTTCTTCCGGAAGATCGTTTTCCCAATATTTTTCCCGATACTCCACCGAGGTAGAAAAGACGATCAGGGTCTTCGTCTTTCCGAAACGCTGCAGCTGACCAATAAAAACATCCAGCTCCATCGTATTATGGAACATTACCTCCAAGAGCATGGAAAAATCCCCGGTAACACAGTTGCATTGGATGACATTGACGCACTGATTAATATAAGGATAGAATTCCTTCTTATTAATAGGGTCTACCTCCACACTGATAAAAGCCTTGGTATAGTAGCCCAAGGCAACCGGATTGATCCGGATTCCGAAACCACAGATGATATGCTTCTCCTGCAGTCTTTCAATCCTTGCTGCAATTGCCGTTGAAGAAAGAAAGACATGAGAGGCGATCTCTTTGGCTGACATTCTTGCATTTTTCTGCAAAAGGCCAATGATCTTATAATCCACATCGTCCAGTTCGTCTGCATAATTTTTGGGGATATTTAATTTTGAAAAGTCAGCCATGTTCTTTCCTCACAAAGGTTTTCTATCGTAAGGATGAGGATGAACACCTCGTCCACGCCAGAGTATAATTTGTACATAAAGTATGTGAACGCAAAAATGGCCTTTTGCATGCTTTACATGCAAAAGACCTCCTTGTCTTCTATCCTTATCAGGGGAAAAGTCCCTTTACTTCATTCGCTGTAATCAAACGGCGCAGAGCCACGATATAGGCTCCCATTCTCCAGGTGCATTCCGATCTCTCGACCTCTTCTTCGATATCCTGAAAAGCTCTGATCAGAATATCCTCCAGCATCTCATTGATCTGGTCTCTGCTCCAGGTCAGAGTCTGGATATTCTGCACCCACTCAAAGTATGATACCACAACTCCGCCACTGTTTGCAAAGATATCCGGAATTAAGATGATGCCGCGATCCTCCAGGATCTTATCTGCCTCTGCTGTTGTCGGGCCGTTTGCTGCTTCAACGATGAATTTGCATTTCAGAAGGGGAGCATTGTCCTCTGTGATCTGATTCTCCAATGCTGCCGGAATCAGAACATCACAGTCACAGGTCAAAAGCTCTTCATTTGTAATATGCTTTACACCGTCTCCGTCATAGTCAGCCAGCATCTTTCCGCCTTCTACAAAGCTGCTGATCTCATCTGCATCCAGACCCTTCTCGCAGTAGATTGCGCCGGATACATCACTCAGGGCTACGATTACGGCATCTCTATGATAAGCGATTCTTGCTGTATTAGCACCAACATTACCAAAGCCCTGGATTGCCAGACGGCTTCCTTCCAGCGTCTTTCCGTATTTTTTCAGGATCTGCTTTGTGCTGATCACAACGCCTCGTCCTGTTGCGGAAGGTCTTCCCTTTGATCCGCCCAGTTCAAGGGGTTTGCCGGTTACAACACCCGGACAGGGATGTCCGTTCAGCATACTGTAGGTATCCAGAACCCAGGCCATAGTCTGTGCATTTGTATTTACATCCGGTGCCGGAATATCCTTGTCCGGACCGATGATGGATTCGATCGCAAAGGTGTATCTTCTGGTCAGTCTGCAAAGCTCTCCCTCGGAAAGAGTTGTCGGATCAACTGTAATACCACCCTTTGCTCCGCCGTAAGGGATATTGGCAACCGCACACTTTAAAGACATCCAGGTTGCAAGCGCCTTCACCTCATTCAGATCTGTATTTTGGTGGAAACGAATACCGCCCTTGAAGGGTCCGCGAATATTAGAATGCTGTACTCTGTAGCCTTCAAAGACCTTTACCTTGCCGTCATCCATACGAACCGGCAAATATACCTTCAGCTCTCTCTGCGGATAACGGATCATTTCATACATATCTGTAGGAAGCTTTCCCTTTTTTACCGCTTCATCCATTACCTTTAATACATTTTCATAGGGATTGTAATTTGTAGCCATTGGACCTAAGTTCCTCCTAAAAAGCAAAAGCAGCTTTCATTACTTTTGCAGAAATCTTTTTCACAACTTTTGAAAACCGCTGCCGTTTTTCTTTTCCTGATTGATTTACTTAGCATGCTTAGTACGATGGTGATTATAGGAAGATATCCCAGAAACTTCAATACCTTATGCAGAAGACGCTTCTTTCCAAGTTTTCATCCGTCCTTCGCTTGATTTTTTCAAGTCAAATCGTTCTTTTCTTGAAAAAAGAATCCGATCAGAATCTACCCTCTTCTTTTCCTTTCCCTTTAGATTTGTTAAGAATTGCTTCAGGATATCTTAAGGTAGGAGACCGATAATAGGGAATGGCATAATTACGGTATGTCTTTTTTTACGCAATAAGAACTCCCTATGGAGATTCAATCAGGAAATGGCTGGCATATTTTATCACAAAGTGATAAAATATTTGTTTGCGCTATAAGAGCATATGATTACATGCTTACACATACTTATTAAAGGAGATCCTCATGGCTTACACCTCTCCCCTATACCTGGCATTTTTTCTGCCCCTGGTATTAATTGCTTATCAACTATTTCCTCAGAAACTGCGATGGCTGATCTTACTTCTGGCCAGCTATGGTTTCTTTTTTCTCTCCAGCAAGAAGCTCATCGTCTACTTGCTGCTGACAACCCTTCTGATCTATGCCTGCGGACGTCTGATCGCAGCTCTGAAGGATAAATGCAGCGAGGCCGCAAGCGGCTTGGACAGAAAAGAAGCCTCTGCCCTGAAGAAAGCATATAAAAAGAAGGAAAAATGTATTCTGGTTGCTGCGATCCTGATCCTTCTGGCTACCCTGGCTTATCTGAAATATTACAATTTCTTTGTTGTAAACAGCAGTAGCCTTCTGGCTCATCTGGGTCTGAGCCTGGCTACCAAAACCCTGGCTCTTCCCATCGGTATTTCCTTTTATACTCTGGAAGCGATCGGCTATCTGGCAGATGTTTACTGGGGCAAGATTGACGGCCGTCAGCCGCTCGGCAAGGTTGCTCTCTTTCTGGCCTTCTTCCCCCAGCTTATGGAGGGACCGATCGCCATGTACCATCAGACTGCCGATGATCTCTGGGCCGGCAAATCCTTAAAGCTGGATAACCTGATTCAGGCGGCCATCCGCATGCTCTGGGGTATTTTCAAAAAAATGGTGGTTGCCGACAGACTCAATACCATGGTTGCCGCGATTTTCAACCATTACCATAATTACAGCGGTCTCATGATCATTCTGGGTGCCATTGCCTATGCAACACAGCTCTATATGGAATTTTCCGGCTGCATGGATATCATCATTGCATCGGGACAGATGTTTGGCATTACCCTTCCGGAAAACTTCAACCAGCCCTTTGCCTCTAAGAGCGCAGCTGAATTCTGGCGCAGATGGCACATGACTCTGGGTGTCTGGTTTAAGACCTACATCTTTTATCCGGTTTCCATGTCAAAGCTGGCCAAGAAATGGAACAAATTCGCCAAGGCTCATTTCGGTAAATATGTTGCCAAATTGGGCGTCAGCGCGATCTGCCTTTTCCCGGTATGGCTGGCCAACGGTCTCTGGCACGGTGCAAGATGGAGCTATATTTTCTATGGAATGTATTACTTTGTTATCCTCTTTACCGCTCTTGCCATTGAGCCACTGAGAGACAAGGTGGTTGCTGCCCTTCATCTGAATATGCAGGCAGGCTATTACCGTTTCCTCCAGACCGCCAAGACCTGGTGCATCATTTTTACCGGCGAGCTCTTTTTCCGAGCCAATGGTCTGAAGGCAGGCTTTTCCATGTTTTTCAGTATCTTCCGGAATTTTAATTTTTCCTGCCTCTGGAACGGTTCTCTTTTAAGACTCGGACTGGACCGGGGCGACTTTATGGCAATCCTCTATGGTGTGCTCCTGGCAGCCATTGTAGGTACAATAAAAGAGAAGAAGCTTCTCGGTGAAAAGGGTCTCTACGCTCTGAATACACCTCTTCGATGGACGATTTATTATGGCTTGATTCTGGGTATCCTGATCTTAGGAGCCTACGGTGCCGGTTATACACAGGTGGATATGATTTATGCGAAATTCTAAATTACCAATGAAAAGATTAGGAAAGATTGCCTTATTTCTGGTGATCCTCCTTCTGATTCTGATCGTACTCTCAGATATTTCTACAAAACTGGCGATTTCAAATGACAATCTGGTGCAGGCAAGCAATAAGAGCCGCTACCGCATTCAGAGAGAAAGTGAAAATACCATTGACGTCCTCATCACCGGAGACAGTCTGAGCTATTCCAGTTTCTCTCCCATGGAGCTCTGGCATAACGAGGGAATCAGCGGCTTTGTTGTTGGACAGCCCGGTCAGAACATTGTACAAACCTATTCCCTCCTCCAGCTGGTTCTGAAAAAGCAAAGTCCCAAGCTGGTCATTCTGGAGACCGATACCATGTTTAATGGGATGAACAATGACAAGATTACTCCTGTTAAGTTTGCCGCAACGGAATGGGTCTATGATCACCTGTCCATCCTGCGCAATCATGATATGTGGAAGACCCTCATTGCCGGCAAGAAATATCACAAGGCCAACTATAAGGGCTTCGGTTTCCGCTGTAAGCTCAATCCCTACCAGGGCGGAGATTACATGCAGGCAACGGATGAGACCGCTCCCCTGCCGGAAGTAGTCACTACCTATATGGATAAGATCAACCAGCTCTGTCAGGAAAACGGAGCAGAACTGATGCTGATCAGTGCCCCCTCTCCCAAGAACTTTAATTACAGCCGGCATAATGCCATCGAAAAATATGCCGCTGAAAAAGGTTATAAATACCTGGATCTGAACATGAAGCTGGATGAAGTCGGCATTGACTGGTCTACGGATTCCCTGGACGGCGGCGATCATTTGAATTTCCGCGGAGCCATTAAGTGCTCCGACTACCTGGGCACTTATCTGTCCGAGCAGTACACTCTGCCGGATCACCGCGGCGAAGATGCCTATGCCGGCTGGGATAAGCTCTATAAGCGCTATCAGAAGAAGATTATTTCATCAGAAAGGAAATTGTCGAATGGCTAAAGAATCCGTATTGATCATAGAAGACGATGCCGATATTCGTGAAGGCATCCGCATTCTCCTGGAAAGTGAAAATTATGCCGTGACGGAAGCTTCCAACGGCAGAGCCGGTCTGGATCTTCTGACCCCGACGATCGATCTGGTCATTCTGGACATCATGATGCCCGGTATGTCCGGCCTTCGAACCTGCGAAGAGATCCGCAAATTCTCCAATGTGCCGGTTCTTTTTCTCACTGCCAAGTCTCAGGAATCCGACAAGCTGATCGGCCTCATGGCCGGAGGCGATGACTATCTGACCAAGCCCTTTTCCTATGCCGAGCTTCTCGGCCGCGTCAAGGCTCTGATCCGTCGTTATAATACCTACAAGGGCAAAACCCTGCCCTCCTCCGATCCGGATGACGGCTATCTGTCAGCCGGTGAAATCCGGATTCACAGCATCTTCAATGAAGTCTATATCAAAAATGAGAAGACAGAGCTTTCCGATATCGAATATCATATTCTGCTTTTGATGATGCAGCATCCCCAGAAGATCTTTTCTGCCCAGAACATCTATGAGAGTGTCTGGAATGAGCCTTATTTTTATTCCTGCAGCTCAACGGTGATGGTGCATATCCGTAAGCTTCGTGTCAAAATAGAAGAGGATCCCAAATATCCGAAATACATTCGAACGGTATGGGGAAAGGGGTATAAATTTGATCCACAGAAGGCATAAACAAAGCTCCATCTATAGCCAGCTGCTTCTTCTGCTTCTTGCAGCGGCTCTTTTTTCGGCTGCCCTCTGTCTGCTTGTGAACCGGGTCGGGCAGAATTTTATCAATCACTGCGCCATGCAGACAAACTATCTGGAGGAAAAGACCCAGGCCTATGCCGACAAGCTTCAGGCCTATGTCGATGAAAATGACGTCTCCTCCAAGGATAATTCCGCCCTTTCCTCCTGGGTTGGCGCCCAGCAGATCCTGACGGTTCAGGTCTACAAGGATAATATCCTGACCTACGATTCTGAATATCCCGATGCCCAGATCTGGGGCGAAGAGATCTCCGGCGGTGATTATGAATGGCAGAATTACTACGATATCGACTTTTCCGACGGAGAAGCCGAGGTTGTCATCGTCGGTAACTACAGCTATCAGTTCATGCATTATCTGCTGCTCGTCGATCTGGCCGTGATCTTTTTCTCCTTTACCTTTTTCCTTCTCTTCGCCATTGTCCGCAAGATGAACTACATCAAGCTCCTTTCTAAGGAAATCCAGCTTCTGGAAGCCGGAGACCTGGATTACCCGATCACGATTCAGGGAAATGATGAATTATCCACTCTAGCGACCGGTCTGAACAAGATGCGGGCATCCTTTATCAGTATGATACGGAAGGATGCGGAAATGGTGGAGAAAAACCAGCAGATCGTCACCCAGATGTCCCATGATCTACGAACGCCCATTACTTCTATCATGCTCTATACCGAGCTTTTAAAAAAGGGGAAATACGAAAATCAGGAACAGCTGAACTCCTATCTGGATAAGATCGAACAGAAATCCCTGATCCTCAAGGAACTGAGTTCCAATCTTTTTGAATATTCCCTGATCAGTGGACAGGGCGAGCTTACCCTGGAAGAAGCGGCTCCTCTTAAGTTTCTTTTCTATGATTTCTTTTCAGAGATGTTTTCCTATCTGGAACAGAAGGGCTTCCGGCTGATCTTTCAGAATAACTGGCCGGATTACATCCTGCAGATTTCTACGGACTATGTGGCCAGAATTCTGGATAATATCAGCTCTAATATCATCAAGTATGCGGATTCTGCAAGTCCGGTGATCATTTCTTTTGAAGAAGAAAAAGAAGAAGATCTAGTCGGCTTTAGCTTTTACAACAAGATCCTTCTTCTGGATGAAAAGGAGAACAGCACCGGCATCGGCCTGCAAAGTATTCGGAATATGATGGAGCAGATGAGGGGATGCTGCCGGGTGAAGGAGAAGGATGGGTATTTCTGCATTGAAGTCCTGTTTCCTATCTAACCGCTTCCGTCGCCCGATCCAGAATCCCATTCATTTTCGCAATGGCAATTCCATAATTAGTAAAAGCACAGCCCTGCGCCTTGCATTCTGCCATCCTTGCCTGCACTTCCTTCTCATTCAGCATACAGGCGCCGCAATGGATCACCAGGGCATAGCTGCTCAGATCCTCCTTAAAGCCATGACCGGAGGTGAATTCAAACTCCGGATTCTTCCCGCTGTACTTTCTGATCCAGGCGGGAAGCTTAACGGTTCCGATATCCTCGCACTGACGATGATGGGTACAGCCCTCTGAGATCAGAATCCTGTCTCCGTCCTGCAGATGATCTAACTTGTCTGCTCCTGCCAAAACCGTCTCTAAACTTCCCTTATATCTTGCCATCAAAATAGAAAAAGAAGTCAGACTGATCTGCTCCGGCACGATCTTTGAAACTGCTTCAAAGGCCTGGGAATCCGTGATCACCAGCTTGGGAGCAAACTGCTTTATTGCCTGCTCCAGCTCCTGGGTCTGACAGGTCAGAGCAAGGCCATGCCAATCCAATACTTCTCTTAAGACCAGCTGCTGGGGCAGAATGAGTCTTCCCTTTGGTGCACTGGAATCAATCGGAATGACCAAAAGTACCCTGTCTCCTTCTGAAACCAGATCCCCCAGAATCGTCTTCTCCGGCTGGCTTTTTACTGCCGCTGCCAGAAGCTCCTTCAGGGCATCGATATTTTCTTTCTCCTTGGCGGAAACATAGATCTCATTTTCAGCCAGGGGCTTTTTTTCTTCCAGAAGATCGCACTTGTTATATACAATGAAATAATCCAGCTTTTTTTCTTTAAAAAGGGCGATCAGTTCCCGGTCTATCTCCTGCAGACCCTTCACGGCATCTACGATGAGAACGGCAATATCTACCTTTTTCAGAACCTCATAGCTTCTTTGGATGCGAAGCTCTCCCAAGCTTCCCTCGTCATCCAGACCCGGGGTATCTATAATAACCACCGGGCCTAGGGGCAGGATTTCCATTGCCTTTGAGACCGGATCTGTCGTCGTTCCCTTTATCTCGGAAACCAGGGACATTCTTTGATTGGTCACGGCATTGACTACGCTGGATTTTCCGGCATTACGCAGGCCGAAAAAGCCGATATGGGTACGGTTTGCACTTACACTGCTGTTTAAATCTGACATAATTAAAACCTAAAATCTCTCCGATTACTTGACTTGATCGCCTCGATATTTTCTCTTGCGACCTTTTCTACTTTTTCATTTGGAATCTTGGCCAATTCCTTCTCGATCAGTTCAAAGCCGATCTTCTTTGTATCCTCTTCTGCATAATCCACCAGATATTCACAGAGGGTCATAAGGGCATTTGGATGGCAGCAGTTCTGGATCTGGCCGCTCTTACATAAAGCCATGAAGCGGTCTCCCGTTCTGCCGGCTCTGTAGCAGGCTGTGCAAAGGGAAGGAATATAACCCAGACGCATCAGCCAGTTTACAACCTCATCCAAAGATCTCTGATCGGAAACATCGAACTGTTCGGAATCCTTTGGTCTTTCTGCCTCGGTATATCCGCCTACAGAAGTTCTGCTGCCGCCGCTGATCTGAGAAACACCCAGATGCAGCATCTTCTCTCTTACTTCCTGATTCTCACGGGTGGAAATGATCATGCCTGTATAAGGTACTGCGATACGGATGCAGGCAGCGATCTTCTCAAAGATTTCATCATCCAGACCGTTATCAAAATCGTCCGGATCGATATCATCCGCTCTCTTAACACGGGGCACACTGATGGTATGGGGGCCGACACCCTGTACTGCCTCAAGATGCTCTGCATGCATCAGAAGGCCCGCGAATTCATACTGATAACCTTCCAGACCGAAAAGAACACCCAGTCCGACATCATCAATACCGCCTTCCATGGCACGATCCATGGCCTCTGTATGATAATCATAGTCATGCTTGGGGCCTGTCGGGTGCAGCTCCAGATAAGACTTCTTATTATAGGTCTCCTGGAAAAGGATATAAGTACCGATACCGGCCTCCTTGAGCTTTCTATAATTCTCAACGGTAGTTGCTGCAATGTTCACATTGACACGGCGAATGGCACCATTCTTATGCTGTACGGAATAAATGGTCTTGATGGACTCCAAGATATATTCGATCGGATTGTTGACCGGATCCTCTCCTGCCTCGATGGCCAGACGCTTGTGTCCCATATCCTGCAGGGCGATTACTTCTTCCCTGATTTGTTCCTGGGTCAGCTTGATTCTCTTAATATGCTTATTCTTTGCATGATAAGGACAGTAAACACAGCCGTTTACACAATAATCAGACAGATAAAGGGGAGCAAACATAACGATACGGTTGCCATAGAAGGCCAGCTTGATCTCATTGGCCAGACGATACATTTCTTCCACCTTTTCCGGAATGTCACAGGCCAGAAGGACACTTGCCTCTCTGTGATTTAAGCCCTCGCAATGAACACCCTTTTCTGTTTTTCTGGGACGGGCCTTCTCTAAGATCTGATCGATCAGCTCTACATTATGCTTATTCTCTTCTGCATACTTGATGGTTTCCAGAATTTCCTCATGATTGATAAATTCTTCTGCTTTTAATGATTTTACGTTGTAAATACTCATGTTCTTCCTCTTTCTTGTCTTATGCTTACTTTTCCTATTTTGTCTGTTCTTACGCTTCCTGCTGAAAGGATTTTGCTATCCGCCTGCGTAAAAATTTAATAAATGAAGTTCTGTTTACGACTGTTCTTTTTTAATATCTCCCCGGTCAACTGCCAGATGATAACCAATGCTCTCCATCCTGCCTGACAAACAGCCCCTGCACTGGGCGGATTCTTCGCCTGTACAGATCTTATTATCATAAAGGGCATATTTCCTTCGAACCGTCACCGGTGACAGGTTCGGCATGACAACATTGGCACCTGCCAGAATGCCTTTTTCCCTGCCTCTTGGATCGATCGTTCCCAAAGCCGTCGTTGCCGGCAAAAGGATATTGGGTTTCAAAAGGCGGATCAGGGACAGAAGATAAAGGGTCTGCTCCAGACTGCCGCTCTTTTCTTCCTTATAGGGCGTATCCGACTGACTGATAAAGGGACCGATTCCGCACATATCCGGCTGAAAGTCCTCTATAAATTTCAGATCCTTTGCCAGAGAAGTACTTTTCTGCCCGGGGGAACCTACCATAAAGCCGCAGCCGACCTGATAGCCAATCTCCTTTAGCTCCTTCAGGCAGTTCATTCTGTGATGAAAGGACATTTCCTTCGGATGCAGACTTTCATAATGCGCCTGATCCGCCGTCTCGTGCCGGAGGAGATAACGATCCGCCCCGGCATCAAACCAGGCCTGATAAACCTCCCTTTCTTCCTCGCCCAGGGATAAGGTAATGGCACAATCCGGATAAGCCTCCCGAATCCGTCTCACCAGCTTTTCCACAAAGTCCGCCTTGTAGATTCCCTCGCCGCCCTGAAGAACAAAGGTCCGAAAGCCCAGTTCATAGCCTTCCCGGCAGCAGGTCAGAATCTCCTCCTCCGTCAGGATATAGCGGTCTGCCTTCTGATTGGATTTGCGGATTCCACAATAATAGCAGTCATTCCGGCAGTAATTACCCACCTCGATCAAGCCTCTGACAAAGATTCCCTGACCGTAAACTGCCTGCGCCAGCCTTCTCGCCTTTTGGGCTGCATACTCTTCTAAGAAAGGATCCTGTCCTTCGATCAGAAACCGGTACTCCTCCGGGCTCAGACTATGCTCCCTCTCCAGGCGATCAATCAGTTCTGTCAGCTTATTCATGGCTGATCACATTGGAATAAGCCGTCTTCACACTGACATGTTCCAACTTACCCAGCTTTCCGGCCAAAGCCGAGATCTCATCCTGGGGTGCATCCAGAGCCAGGGAGATGATACTGATCTTTTTCTCCCGATAGGGAATTCCCATACGACCGATAATATACTGGCCATACTCGTGCAGGATCTCATTGATCTCTCCTGCTGCCTCCGGATCCTCAACGATAATCCCCATTACTGCAACTCTTGTCTCCATTTGAACCTCCGTTCGCTTATTTAGTAACTTCAATTATGCATACAAATAAGTGTGCGCTTGCGCACACGCCCGCGCGCGAGCGGAATGCGAAGCATTGTTTCCTCTCCGCGAGCTGCGCATCTCCGTGCTTTTTTAGTTAATAGGAAATTCTTCTGAATTTTCTATTAACTAAAAAAGCCATACTCCTTCAAAAAGAGCATGACTTCACCATTCTTATCTATACACAGCAGCTATCCTCGATAGACTTCTGTCCTTGTATTCTGTAAAAACCGGCACCTTTCACGCAGACCACTCTTAATGTCAGGAGCAATATTTTCTATTGATTCTTGTATGATTATACAAAAGCACAGAAAATATTGCTCCCTAAAGTTAATTAGTCTCTCTTAACATCTCTCAAGACCTGCTGCCGGCTTTCCTTTCATCAGGCCTCTTTATTCGAATTCTCCTTCTTTTTAACCTCATGAACTCTCACTGTCATTGTCCGTATAGATCATGTTATTGATGACAGCTGTGCTGACCTTATAGACCATCTTGGAGCCATCTACCATAACATAACGGTAGTTGTCCTCTGTTTCCTTGCCCAGATAGATTTTAAAGGCCTTCTCCTCGGAGCTGCTGTCTTCGCTATCTGTATCCTCGTCCGTGTCCGTTTTACTGCTTGAAGAGTCGCTTTCCTGATCATCCTCACTTTCCTCGTAGCTTGCGATGACTGTCGTTCTGTTTTCTTCATCCAGACCGTAGTCGGATAAGGTCTCATTTGTCACATGATAATCCACCGGAGCGGAAATCTTGAAGGCGCCGAAGCCGCCGGCCAGTTCGGTCAGGGCATCTGCATCCGTATAAGACCGGCTCTCGTCTCCCTTTGTGATCTCAACCTTCTTAAGGTTACTGCTGCCGATATGAGGAACAGAGTCATTTTCAACCAAAGTGCTCAGATCAAAGGACAAACTGTCTATCAGATCCGAAGCGATCGTATAAACTGTTTCTCCCTCATCCAGGCAGGCATAATAATTCTCTCCTGTCATATCTCCGATCTGCAGACTGTGCTCCGTCCCATCGGAATCCGTATAGCTGATCTCATACTGGGGAGAGGTCAGACCATAGTCCGAGAGGGCATCCGGATCCTTAATCTCACGAACTGCCGTCAGATCACAGATCGAGGAAGCAAGGCTCTCCAGACTTGTCTGCTTGATCGGAATTTCCTGATCATCCTCGTCATACCAGGAGCCGTCTTCCTTACGAAAGCGCATGGTCTCTGAACCGTTTGTGTAACTTATCTTTGTCAAAGAGTCGGCATCTGTATCCACCAGATGGATCTCTGCCTCCTCTTCTGTTTTCTTCTCCTTTGCCGTCTGATATTTGTTAAAGCCCAGGAGGCCAAGATAGAGCACTAAGAGGCCTCCTATGACCAGAAGCAAAAGAGCCAGTTTATTCTTCTTCATTCTGCCTCACCTTATGCCTTTCTTCTCTTCCACCACTTGCGGAAACCAAAGATCAAAATGATCAGAGGCAGGCCAAAGATCAGGAAGAGACTGATCGGCCCTGCGAAACGCATGGTATTGTAACTGATCTGCAGACTCTTCGCCGGAATTGCCAGATTCTCCTGTCCCTCAATCTTGGCGGAAAGGGCATTCATGAAGAGATTCAGATTGTCCAGATTGGTAAAGGAATCCGTGATCTGGCTGTTGATCATAGAGTCAGAAGAAATGACCGTCAGCCTTGCCTCCTTTGTCTCCGTCGCATCTGCAGAGGACTCCTCACTTGAAGAAGCCGCATTTCCGGAACTATCACCGGAAGCATCTGCCGTAATCTCTTCTGTTGCCACAGCACCCAGAACATAAGAGCCCTGCTCCTGGGAATTCTCGGTTACCGCGTAGGCATTTTCAGAGCTGGTCATAAAGCTCTGGGTCGTGATCGTATCCCTTGCCGGATCCGTCAGGCTCAGGCCATGTGCATTCGCCAAAAGAACCATGTCGGAAGTCAGATTATTTGCCAGGCTTCCGCTTGCCGTAATATTGGGGAAGATATAGTAATAATTTCCCTGATAGCAGCGTTCCATATCTGCGATATAGCCGTCTGCTTTCTCCATACCGTATTCTGCCAGAAGGGCATCCAGATTCGGGGTATCCTCACTGCTGTCTCCCAGAAGGATAAATACCTTTCCGCCTGTCTGCATATAGCTCAGGATGCAATCCTTTTCATCTTCTGTCAGATCACTTGTAATACCGTTAATGAAGAGAAGCTCACAATCCTCCGGGATTTCTCCCTTCATCATAAGATTCAGTTCCTCCGTTTCCAGATTGTTCTTCTCCAGAAGATCGGAAACCGAAGTAGAAAAGCTTCCCTCTCCATGTCCGGAAGTATAGTAAATCTTGCTCTTCTGCTCGCTTGTTACATAATTAATGGCGCTGGTCAGCTGACCCTCTCCGTCAAATTCGGAAGCGGAAGTGCTTCCTGTCGTATAATAGGAACTGTAATCCACGACCAGAATATCGGAAAAGGAAACCGTCGTAGATTTACCCGTATCCTCACATTTGATCAGGATCGTATCCGAATCCACATTGTTCTCTGTCAAAGCCGCCGGATGCTGAACCGGATCCACCCATTCCAGGCTAATCTTATCCGAAAGGGCAGCGTACTTACCAAGGAAGCTTTTAATCCTGTCATCCGTACTGCTCTTTTCTGCATAAACCGTCATGCTGACTTCACTGTCCAGCCCCTTCAGCAGCTCCTTACTACTGTCCGTGATCTCATAAATCCTGTTATCACTGATATCGATATTGCGAATATTCTCCGGAAGCTGACCCGCGATCAGATTCAGCAGAACCACGATCACAATGGCCGCCGCGATCATACCGACACTGTAGCTTCCCTTTTTGGAAGTCCTGCTTCCAAATACATTTCTGATTTTCTCTAACATAATTTCCTCCTAGCTCCAGCGTCTCTTCTGTATCATTTGTATAGTCAGAAAATTAAACAAAAAGATAAGCGACAGATAAAGGATAATGCCGCTGATATCCAGAAGATGGTTGGACGAAATAGAAGAAAAAGTAGAAAAAAGATTCACCTTTTCCGCCATGGAGCTCAGAAGTCCTTCATAAAGGGAGGATTTCAAAAGGTAGACCAGACCGCAGATCAGAAAGCAGATCACTTCCAGACCTGCTGCCAGGATCCGGTTCTCTGTCATTTTCCAGATCAGCCCGACCAGGATTGACAAAAGGATAATCAGTCCGACCAGATTCATCCAGGCTGCAGAACCGATAAAATTCGTCAGTCCGCTCCAGATATAGGTCAGAAGGAGAATACCAAAGGTTCCGATCGCCGCTAAGATCTGGCTTTCCGTCAGGGAAGAGATAAACATACCGATCGAAATATAAACCGATCCCAAAAGAAAGAAGACCAGAATCGCCAGATAATCCACCCAGATATAGGCCGTTCCCTGTGCCTTGATCAGTAAGGGGAAAAGCAGATAGAGCAGGCAGGGAATGGCAAAAATACTGACCATGGCAAAATATTTTCCCAAAACCACCTCTGTCAGACTAACCGGATAAGTCAAAAGCATCTGATCCGTCTTATTCTTTTTCTCTTCCGCAAAGCTCCGCATGGTCAAAACCGGGATTGCGATCAGAAGCAAAAAGGTAATACTGGATAAGACATAAGAAAAATAGGGATAACCATAATTCAGGTTATAGACCATAAAATAAACTCCGGTGAAGGCAAGCAAAAAAGCAATAAAGGCATAGCCGATCATCGAATGAAAATAGGAACGAAACTCCCTCTTATAAATCGCTTTCATTTTCTGTCACCTCCTCATTTTCTATCGTCTCTTCTGTCTCTCTTTCTTTTCCACTCTCTTCACTCTTTTTGTCTTCCGGCAAAGCTTCTTCTATCTCTTTCTCTTCCTTCAGAGCTTCTCCTGTCTCCGTAAGTTCCAGGAAGACATCCTCCAAACTGTTCTTTGTCCGCATCAGGGTCAGTAGAGGGATCTCCCTTTTCGCAAAAGCAAAAAAGATCTTTTCTCTGATATCTGTATTACCCCGGCTTCTAACCTTCGCCCAGGTAAGGCAGGCGCCTTCGCTCTCTTCCTTCTCATATTCGCAGGAAAGGATTTCCTCTATGCCGGCCAGAATTCCCTTCATTTCCGTCTCAGAGGCCGGGCTTTCCAGCTCGATATAACCGCTTTCTCCCAGGCTTTCCTCCAAATGCTCCGGTGTATCACTCGCCACCAGTCTTCCCTTGGAGATAATGATGATCTCATCACAAACCTCCCTGACCTCGGCCAGGATATGGGAACTCAGGATTACGGTGTGCTGCTCGGCCAGCTTGCGAATCAGCTCCCTGATCTCTATGATCTGCTTCGGATCCAGACCTACTGTCGGCTCATCCAGGATGATAATCTCAGGAAATCCCAGGATTGCCTGTGCCAGGCCGACCCTCTGCCGGTATCCCTTTGACAGGTTCTGGATCAGGCGGTTTTTGACCTCCTCCAGCTGAACCAGTCTCATCACTTCCTTCAGCTGCTTCTCCCTTTCCTCTAAAGGGATCTTTTTCAGTTCTGCAGCAAATTCCAGATACTCCAGAACCGTCATTTCCATATAAAGAGGGGGCAGTTCCGGCAAATAGCCAATGCGTCCCTTCGCTTCCTCCGGCTCCTTCAAAATATCATGACCATCAATGACTACCCTGCCTTCTGTTGCAGCCAGATAGCCTGTCATGATATTCATGGTCGTTGATTTTCCGGCTCCGTTCGGGCCTAAAAAGCCATAGATCTTTCCTTTTTCAATCGTGAAATTCAGATGGTCCACCGCCAGATGATCCCCATAGCGCTTCACCAGATTCTCTACCTGAATCAATCTCTTGTCCTCCTTTTGTCCGGCAGATTCCTTCCGCCAATTCCATTCCATTCTAGGCAGGATCTATGACCAATTCATGTATTTCATATGTTCAATTTGTGTCCAACTTGTGTTGAAGTGATGAAAAAAAAAGGAAGGAAGCATCTCAGTGATGATTAAAAATCGCTACTGCAACACTTTCTTCCTGTTCATATCTTTTCAATATTTATTTCTCTGCCTATAGCCAGGTGCTTTAGTGGGCGCTTTCAGACGCAACTCCATATTCCCTTTTCATCGCATCGATTGAAACCACCCATTGTTTACCAAACTTACAAACATCTACTCCATTTACCAACTTTCCATAAGAAATAGCTTTCCGTAAGGTACTTTCATTTAATCCCCAAAGTTCAGTCGCATCACTAAATGCCATTAAACCGTCAAAAGGTGTCTCTACCACCCTTCCCTTGTCCCACAGTTCATCACAGGATAGATCCAGGTCATCATTCCAAACAATACCGTAACCACCCATATCCACATTAACACAAGCAAAGGCAGCAGGATCATTCTCAAGCGGTTTAAAAGCCGGATACTTTTCAAACAAAGGTTTCATATCGTATATTTTTGTAACGCCCTCACTGAACTGAACACTGAGCCTAAAATCAGAAATTGCCGCAACATTTTTTACCTTGTGAAACATACGCATTCCTCCTTATTCCAATGGCGGAAGTTTCTTGAACTCCTGCGTATCCCATATTTCCATCAAAGCATCTTTGTTAAGAAAAATCCATTCCTGTACCATCGCCAAAGCTTTTGCCGGGAGATGTCCCTCCAATACCTCACCAGTCATAATATTAATTGCCGCCACATCCTCGTTATAGATTGCATGAATATGAGGCGGATTATGCTCACTTTGCAGAAAATACATCCGAATAATAATCCTATAAAATCTCGATAATACCTGCATAGTAAGATTCCCCTTTCTTTTGTCTGTATTATATCACGGTACCGTGATTTTATCAATATGCTAAGAAAACATTTCAGATTGGCTTATAGGTAAAGCCATGACCGTATCCCCTGAAGAACCTAGTTCCTCTCCGGCCGGAAATGTAAGATTCGACTAAAATTTCTCTTCCTCAAAAAAATTAAAAAATTTCGCAGATTTTTTTAGCCCTCCGCCCCTTTCCCCCGTATAAATAAGTGAAAGGAAGGGAGGAAGAAAAAAAGTCAAGATATTAGAAAAAAGACAAAGAAAAAAGCAAAGCGCAATTGCTTTTTCCCACTGAAAATGCTAGACTGTTATAAATTAAAGGAATTTATTGATGCTTTGACCCATCGGTCAAATGCTTATAAGATAGTTTAGGAGTGGTTTAAGATGAAAGAAAGTTTTGTGAAACCGGAGATGGAAGTCATCCCGTTTGATGGTGAGGATGTTATCGTTACAAGTGCTTGTGCCGGTTATTGTGGGTTTGACTGCAATCCGTTTTGTAAAGTTGTTTGCTCTGGCGATTGCTCATGGAACACAAAACAAAGTTCTGAAGGTTGTCCGAATGATTCTTTACAATAATTCCATTTTTTACTAAAAACAAATAC
>CAVHNP010000033.1:0-23807 GCA_963637505.1 Prevotella sp. CAG:279 | reverse complement strand
CTTCAAAGTTATCCAGATACATCTGGTGAAGATATTCTCCCTCTACTCCATTGCAGACAACGGGAATTGCCTGTCCGCATTCTGTATAATCACCATAGCCTGTTGCGATCGGCATGCGCATCATTTCAAAACGAACCAGGGGCTCATCCAGAAGCTCTAAGGGCTCCGGAACGAATTTTCTCAGGGCATCCCAGTCTGTCTTATAAATAATATAGAGATGCTCACGATTCATAAAGCGGTGTGCTGTCGGCGGGATCGGGTTGGATCCTAAGCTCAGCGGTGTTGAGGAATATTTTAAAACTTCTTCTTTTGTCACTGCTCTTCTCCTTTTTTCTGCTTATTCTTTTTCTTTGCAGCAGGCGTCTTGGTCTGCTTATAGTACTGGGCACTGTGCAAAAAAGCCTGCCTCATCTGATATTGATTATTCAGTCCCAGCACACCCCTTGTACGATCCGAAATAAAGCGGTCCAGCTTCTGCATATATTCTTCGGAAGTAATCTTTCCTTCTGCTACATAGGAAAGACCCTTTTCCCAGCTGGCAGTCAGCTCCGGATTCAGAAGGGAGCGAATGGAGCCTGCAACTACATCATACACCATTTCTCCCAGATGTGTCGCGGAAAGAATCTGGGTTTTGCTGTTCAGGCTGATATAGTTGATATTAACCAGTTTTTTCAAAATCTCTGCCCTGGTCGCAGAGGTTCCGATCCCGGCTCCCTTGATCTGGGCCCGCAGTTCCTCATCCTCGATAAACTGACCGGCATTCTCCATAGTCAGAATCATGGAACCGGAATTATATCTCTTTGGCGGGGAGGTTTCTCCCTCTTTCAGGCTAAGACCCGCAATCGGCAGATGCTCGCCCTTTTTCAGCTTTTCCACCCTTTCCAGAACGGCCGGATCGCTTTTCTCCTTATCTGATCCGCCTGCTACCTCCAGATAGCCGGCCAGAGAAAGCATCCGGAAGGAAGAGAAAAATTTCTCTCTGCCGGTCTGCACCGTAACCTGCACCTTTCTGTATTCCGCTGCCGGATAAAAAATACTCAAAAATCTCCTGACGATCAAGTCATAAACCTGAAAGAGCCTCTCATTCAGTCCCTTGATCGCGCCAAGGCCCTGACCGGTCGGAATGATCGCATAATGGTCCGTGATCTGCTTGTCATTGACATAGCGGGTCTTCTCCAGACCCTGATAGGCCTTTTCATCCAGGATTTTCTGCGCATAGGCTCTCACCGGGGCATAGCCCAGAAGACCGCTGATATTTCGGCTGATCTCCTTGGCAACCGCCGTAGATAAGACTCTGGCATCGGTTCTCGGATAGGTTACCAGTTTTCTTTCATATAAAGTCTGGATACAGGACAGGGTCTCATCCGGAGAGATCTTAAAGCGTTTGGAGCATTCATTCTGGATTTCTGCCAGGTTGAATAATAAGGGCGGATTTTTCTTTTCCTTTTTCTTGGAAAGCTCTGTCACGACAGAATCCAAGGGAAATACCTTTCCGATCTCATCCATTGCTGCCTGGGCAACTGCCTTTTCCTTAAAGCCATTTTCCTTATAAAGGTCGGGAGAGGCATAATATTTGGAGCCTTCTACTGCCCGCCATTCTCCTTCCATATGACTTCCGCCCAGATTGATATCGGCCAGAATCCGATAAAAGGGGGTTTTGACAAAGGAACGGATTTCCCTTTCCCTGCGAACGATCATACCCAGCACACAGGTCATGACCCGTCCTACAGAGATTACCGTATACCTGGTATGATTCACATTTGAGATGGTATTGCCATATTTTAAGGTCAGAAGTCTGGAAAAATTAATTCCCATCAGATAGTCTTCCTTCGCTCGAAGGTAAGCAGCATCCGAAAGATTATCATAGTCGGAAAGAGGCTTTGCCTCCTTGATTCCCCTTCGGATCTCCTCCTCTGTCTGAGAATCGATCCAGACTCTCTTCTTGATCTTTTTGTCACTGACCTGTGCCATCTGATCTACCAGACGATAGATATACTCTCCCTCCCGTCCGGAGTCCGTACATACATAAATCGCATCCACGTCTTCTCTGTTAAGAAGACCGGACACGATCTTAAACTGCTTTGCCGCACTCGGGATGACTTCATATAGGAAGTTTTCCGGAATAAAGGGGAGGGTATCAAGCCTCCACTTTTTGTATTTCTCGTCATAGACCTCCGGATAGCTCATTGTGACCAGATGCCCATAGCACCAGGTCACAATGGTATTTTCTCCTTCTACATATCCGTCACGGGACTTTGTATTCAATTTTAATGCTTTTGCGAAAGCGTCTGCTACAGACGGCTTCTCCGCGATAAATACTGTTTTCCCCATTCAATCCTTATTTCTTTTCAATATATCCCAGAGAAGTCAGGGCTTCTGCGGAAAGGATCGCTCCACCTGCTGCTCCGCGGACGGTATTGTGTGAAAGTCCTACAAACTTATAATCAAAAAGCTTATCCTCTCTCAGACGACCGATTGAGATACCCATTCCGTTTTCGTAATTAACATCCAGCTGTACCTGAGGACGGTTATCCTCCTCCAGATACTGAATGAACTGCTTGGGAGCAGACGGAAGATTTCTCTCCTGGGGCAGACCCTTGTAGGAAACCAGCTTCTCGATCAGTTCTTCCTTGCTTACCTTCTGTTCAAAGTTAACGAAGGCTGCTGCCGTATGTCCGTTCAGAACCGGAACACGGATACACTGGGATGTGATCACCGGACCGTTCTCTGCCTTTACGATCTGTCCGTTCTCGATGTGACCCCAAAGACGAAGCGGCTCCTGCTCACTCTTCTCTTCCTCACCACCGATATAGGGGATGATATTGCCGAGCATTTCCGGCCAATCCTTAAAGGTCTTTCCTGCTCCGGAGATTGCCTGATAGGTTGTTACAACCACCTCCTTTACACCGAAGTCCTTCCATGCATGCAGGGCCGGTGCATAGCTCTGAATCGAGCAGTTCGGTTTTACGGCTACAAATCCCTTGCTTGTTCCCAGTCTCTTTCTCTGGTAAGGGATGATCTCATAATGCTCCGGATTGATCTCCGGTACAACCATGGGTACATCCGGTGTCCAGCGATGGGCACTGTTATTGGAAACGACCGGAGTCTCTGTCTTTGCATAAGCATCCTCAAAGGCTCTGATCTCTTCCTTGGTCATATCTACTGCTGAGAATACAAAATCAACATCGGAGGAAACCTTGTCAATATCATGCAGATCCTGTACGACGATGTTCTTTACTCCTTCCGGAATTTCATTGTCCATCTTCCATTTAGAGCCAACGCACTCCTCGTAGGTCTTGCCAGCGGATCTTGCAGAAGCAGCGATTGTCGTTACTTCAAACCAGGGATGATTATTCAGAAGGGAAATGAATCTCTGTCCTACCATACCGGTTCCGCCAAGGATACCAACTTTTAACTTCTCACTCATGATGATTCTCTCCTTTACACTCTTGGATTTTCTCTTTGTTTTGTTATGTCTCTTTCTCGCGGACATCTGTCTTTCCACGAGGCACTTCTACATACTACTCTGATTGTTTCTAAAATGCAAGAGAAAGTTTTATTTTAAAGCGAATCTAACTTAAAGCGGATCAGATCTCATCCTGCCAGTCACGATCCAGATAAGAGCTGTACTCCATAAGAACCGCTTCCATGGCTTCCTTTCCGGGTGCTCCTACCGTAAGACGCTTGCTTACGCAGGTTTCCATAGAAAGAGCCTCATAAACATCCTCTTCGAAGACATCACTGATCGCCTTCAGCTCCTCCAGGCTCATCTCATCGATTGCCTTATCCTGCTCAATGCCATAGAGTACCAGCTGGCCGACGATACCATGTGCATCACGGAAGGGAACGCCCTTCCCAACCAGATAATCCGCTGCATCTGTTGCATTTGTAAAGCCGCCTGCCGCACTCTTTCTCATGCGATCCTTGTTGAACTTCATGGTCTTCATCATGTCAGCAAAAAGCTCTAGACAGATCTTCACGGTGTCGATCGCGTCAAAGGCAACTTCCTTATCCTCCTGCATATCCTTATTGTAAGCAAGAGGAATGCCCTTCATGGTTGTCAGCATGGACATCAAAGCTCCATAGACACGTCCTGTCTTGCCTCTTACAAGCTCGGCAATATCCGGATTCTTCTTCTGCGGCATGATACTGCTGCCTGTGCTGTAAGCATCATCAATCTCGATAAAGCGGTATTCATTGGAGTTCCAAAGGATCACTTCCTCTGAAAATCTGCTCAGATGCATCATGATCTCTGCCAAAGCAGACAGGAAGTCGATCAAATAATCCCTGTCTGATACGCCATCCATACTGTTCAGGGTCGGACCATAAAAGCCCAGCATCTTTGCCGTGTAAGAACGATCCAGGGGATAGGTTGTTCCCGCAAAAGCACCGGAACCGAGAGGACAGTAATTCATTCTGTGATAGGTGTCCTCCATGCGGCTTCTGTCTCTTTTGAACATTTCAAAGTAAGCGCCCAGATGATGAGCCAGAGTTGTCGGCTGTGCCTTCTGCAGATGGGTAAAGCCCGGCATAATGGTATCCAGGTTTTCCTTCATCAGATCATAAAGAACATCCAGGAGGTTCAAAAGCAGGTGGTCTGTTTCCAGGATCTCTCCACGGATATACATTCTCATATCCAGAGCGACCTGATCGTTTCTGCTTCGTCCTGTATGTACCTTTTTGCCTGTATCTCCGAGACGCTCGATCAGCTGTGCTTCCACAAAGCTGTGAATATCCTCATAGGCATCGGTAATAAGCAGCTTGCCCTCGGAAATTTCCTCCTGAATCTGCGCCAGGGTATGAACGATAGAATCGCTCTCTTCCTTGGTCAGAACGCCTACCTTGCCAAGCATGGAGGCATGGGCCATAGAGCCGAGAATATCCTGATAGTAGAGTCTCTGGTCAAAGGAAATGGAGGCATTAAAATCATATACCTTCTTCTCCGTCGGCTTGGTGAATCTGCCGCCCCAAAGATTTGCCTTTTTTTCCGGCTCCTCAGAAGACTCGGCATCTGTCTCTGCCTTGCTGATCACCTTGCTGCTGCCTGTATGATGGATGGCATCCTGGCGAAAGGCCTCTTCCTTTGAAAGGGGCTCTTCTTCTGCTTCTTTCTGCAGATCCTCCCCTTTTTCCTCGGCAAGCTTTGCTGCAAGCGCCTCTTCTTCCTCTTTGGCTCTTGCTTCTGCTTCCTGCTCTCTCTGCATCATAAAAAGCGCCAGCTGTTCTTCGGCTGTATTTGCTTCTACTTCCTTGCCGTCAACCTCTGCCGTGATCTTTCCGCCGTTCTTCTCCATGTGATCCATCATTGCAAAAATCTTGCTTCTGAAATCTTCAGCCATTCTTCTTCCTCTCTCTTCTTTCCTCTGCTTCTTTTTTTGAAAATACGCATCCGCAGAAATCCTGCCTGTAGAGACCATATTCCGCAGAAAGCTCGATCGATCTTTTGTAACCGTTTTTCTTCTTAAAATCAGATGGCAGACAGCTTATCCCATACTGCTCTGCCAGCTCCTCCCCTATCTCATTCAGCTTTGCCGTATTCTTCAGGGGGGAGATCGTCAGCGTAGTTGTGAAATAATCACTGCCCAGCTTTGCCGCACAGGCTGCCGCATACTCCAGCCGCAGGCGATAGCAGGCAAAACAGCGCTCTCCGCCTTCGGGGATTTTCTCCAGTCCTTTCACTGCCTCATAAAAGCGTTCCGGCTCATAAGCACCCTCGATCAATCTGACCGGGTATTTCTGCGGAAGCTCCTCTAAAAGATGCTTCAACTCTCTTACTCTTTTGTCATATTCCTCCTGAGGGGAGATATTGGGATTGTAATATAAGATCGTAATCCGGAAATGGTCGGTCAGCTTCTCTAATACTGCGCTCGAACAAGGGGCGCAGCAGCTGTGCAAAAGCAGGGTCGGAACATGTCCTTTTCCTTCTTCCTTCGCTATAATTTCTTCCATTTCCTTTTGATAATTTCTTTTCACCATATCCGTATGATTTTAACCTAATTCCTAGCAAAATTCAATCTCAAAGGCCTGCTCTTTTCTGCTGCATATGCTGAGGATCAGACCTTCTCCCAGGTCTCTTTGATATAAGAAGCAGCCATATTCATCTAAAAAGACTTTTCCTTCCTTTTTTCCGAGCATTTCCCTGACCGGATGGACAAAGGATCTTTCTACTGCTTCCTTGGAAAGGCCTTCTCCCGTCATCTTTACATAGGCTTCCTTACAGGTCCATAAACGGAGAAACTTTTCTGTCCTTTTCGCTTCTGCTGCACTTCCCTGCTCTTTTTCTTTCTCCTGCCCTTTGACCGACATTTCTTCCTCTGCCGGATCCGCCAGAAATTCCTGCTCCTCAAGGGGCAGCCTGCTGATCACATGTGGGCTGATCCTTCTCGGCCCTTCCAGATCGATCCCGCAGTCTCCCTCTGTCAGAAGCAGAGCCGAACCGTATTTACAATCGGTATAATTAAAATCCAGACCGGGATAGTCTTTGAGATAGGGCTTTCCCTTCTCTCCGATCCCGATCTCCGGCAGTTTTCCATTCTTTAAAATCAGTCCATAGGATTCAAAAAGCTGCCGCATCATGACCTCTTTTTCTTTTTTACTCTCTCCTCCGGACAGCATTCCCCTCTGGATCAAGAGAAGGCCTCTTACCGGCTCAACAGCTCTGTTTTTGTCTCCGTCATAGCTTTGCATTTTCTTCTCTTTTCCCTGTTCCATGCTTTTCTTCCCTTTCTGCTCGGCTTTTTCTGTCTGACGCCCTACTCCTGCTGCCTTCGTAAGCTTAGCGGAAGAGAAACATTCTCAGAGCAAAGAGAGCCAGAAGATGCAGGGGATAAAAGGCATAAAAGAACCAGCGGTTTCCCTTCTTTCCTTCTTTGCCATGATAAGCCGCAACCAGAGGAAGATCCAATAATGCGATTGCCTCCAGAGTGGAGCTAAGGATCAGAATGAAAACCGTTCCCGTCATTTCCAATAAAGAGCCTCTCTTTTGCCGAAGAAGCCAGGCGACTGCTATTGCACTCACACCGACTGCCCCATAATCTGTATGGATCAGCTGAGCAAGACCGGCCGGCAGAGCCACCGCTCCCAAAATGCAAAGACTTTCCATTCCCTTATTCTGAATTTTCTTTTCAATCTCATCGATCAGAAGCATCGAAACAAAGCCCAAAGCCAGAGTAAAATAAACATTTTGATGAGCAAAGGTCGCAATCTCCCCTGCCTTAATCCTGCTGTTCGTCAAAAAGAGAGCCAGATCAAAGGGAATCTCCGAAAGAAAAGCAAACAGGGTTAAGCGAAAAAGATACTTTTTTCTGCTCTTCGTATAATAAAAGCCTTCCGCGAGAAGAAAAATAAAGAGAGGAAAGGCCAGTCTCCCGATTCCTCTCAGGATATAATATGGAATATAAAAGGCCGGATCCTCAAAGCGCATCAGGCCTGCCGTGACCTGATAGCTCCAGACACAGGCTCCAAAATGATCGATAAACATGGTAAGCAGGGCGATCCACTTTAAATTCCAGCTACTTACTTCTATTTTTTTCATAACTTCTTTCCTTCCGGCCGTTTTTTCGCTGTAAGCACGATGTAAAATTCTCCTTGCATTCACAAATGAAAGTGTATATAATGACTAAGTAAATTCGCAGTTCTGCGATTACAGGCCGATATGGCTCAGTAGGTAGAGCGATTCACTCGTAATGAATAGGTCACCGGTTCGAATCCGGTTATCGGCTTTTGACTTTCCCCGGAAACAGCTCCTGTTTCCGGGGATTTTTTTATATCTTTTTGCTGCAGCCCGTGCTATACTTTATCCAACCTATCCTTTCATCGGATTTTCTTTATCCGTTTCCTGTATTTCTTACAGGAGGTAATTTTGATTCCCTATACAGAATTTATTCAAGAATCCATGCTTTATTTTGAGCATCTTTTTCCTGATGCCAAAATTCAGGTCATGCCCATTTATAAGAATAACGATCAGTTATACGATAATCTCTCTATTTTCGAACATGGTCAAACAGCTGCTCCCAGCCTTTATTTGAACCGTTTTTATGAGATCTATCAGGATACTGCCGATCTAAAAGCAACCCTTCAGATCATGGAAAATTTCTATCGCATGCATCTGAATGATCTGCCGATAGAAAATGTCGTATTTTCGACCTTCGAAGAGGTAAAAGAGCGCCTGGGCTGTCGTCTTCTCAGTGTCAGGAAGAACCGGCATTTACTGGAACCCCTTCCCTTTCTTCCCTTTCTGGATCTGGCTCTTGTCTTCTACTACCTTATCCCCACCCCGGACTCCTCCTCTGCTACTGTTCTGATCACAAAAGAACAGCTGTCCGGCTGGGGCATCGATCAAAAGACCCTGGTAGATACTGCCCTGCAATATGCTCCCTCTAATTACCCGCCGCTTCTGCTCTCCCTTCCGGAGATGATGCACGAACTTATGAGCCCCTTTCAACCTATGGATGAAATCCAACAGGCAGAGGAAGACGAGATGCCCCTTTATATTCTGACCAATCAGGAAAAGCTCTACGGCGCCTCTGCTATGCTCTATCCTCAGGTTCTCAGCAATTTTTCCAGACAAATCTCGGGCGATCTCTATATCATTCCGAGCAGTATCCACGAAGTTCTCCTTCTGCCGGCTTCCGCTGTTGAAGGGCAGCAGGATCTGGATCGTCTCGTACAGGAGGTCAACCAGGAGCATCTTGCCCCGCAGGATGTTCTCTCGGATCATGTTTACTATTACAGCCAGAAGAAAAATCGCATTCTGATGCGTCCTGATTAAAGTATTTTGGTGCTTTGAAAATATTGTGACGGAATGCCAGAAGCGCTCCCCTATGTATATGCATACGAAAGACGATTTGCAAGGCTTCCGTAGGGAGCTGCAGGCTTGCAGCGAGGACGGGCGCATGTGCCCAAGGGGCCGAAGGGCGTAGCCCTGAGTGAGCGCGCAGCACGAGTTTCGCAGGAGTCCTCGCGAATAGGCAGCCTGCAGCGAGTAGGACGGGACATGCGGCACATTATGCATCACGTAAAACGTGATGCTAAGCGTTCTCCGAACGCTTGGTGCCGCTGTGCATCATATCGCTTCCGTGATATGATAAATAACGTAGCATGTCTTGAGTAGCATATACATAGGGGCGCTGTTTGTCATATCACGAATATCTTATCCTCTCGCCATCTCCTTCATTTCCCTTGCATTCTCGATCACAGTCGGCGTAATCTTTGCGCCGCCCATCATCCTTGCCAGCTCCAGAATGCTTTCCTCTTCCTCGAGGAGACGAATTCCGGAAACGGTCTTATCTTCCTCTACTTTTTTCTCGATCAGGAAATGCCGGTCTGCCATCGCTGCGATCTGGGGAAGATGGGTAATGCAGATGATCTGATGGATCTCGGACAGTTTTTTCAGCTTCTCCACAACCGCCTGGGCGGTTCTGCCGCTGATACCGCTGTCGATCTCATCGAAGATCAGACTTTCCCTCTCTCCCCGGTCTGCCGAGACAGACTTTAAGGCAAGCATAATCCTGGAAAGCTCACCACCGGAAGCCACCTTTTCTAATGGCCGAAGGCTCTCTCCCGGATTTGTGGAAAGATAAAAGCTGACCTGATCCTGCCCATTCTCTGTCAATTCTGCTTTTTTCTCAATCCGAACCTCGAATTTTGCCTGCAGAAAATTCAGCTCTGTCAGCGTCTTTTCAATCTCCTTTGACAGACGCAAGGCATTCTTTTCCCTTAGCTCATGCAGTTTTTCTGCTGCGGCAAGGGCTTTTTTTTCTGCCTGCTCACACTCTGCCGTTTTCTCTTCGATCCAATCCTGAAGATATTCCAGCTTCTCAAAGTCTTCTTTTTTCTCTGCCAAAGCAGTCTGAATCTCCGCAATGCTCCTTCCATATTTTCGCTTCAGCTGATTGATCAGATCATATCTCTTCTCCACCTCAGCGAAATCCTCTTCGGAAAAGCTATGTTCCTCAATCGCTCTTCCCAGATCTCTCTGAAAATCACCCAGCAAAGCATCGATCTCTTCCAGCTCTTTTTCAAGCTCTTCCAGGCTTTCATCATAGCGAATGACGCCGCTAAGCTGTCTTAGGGCATCTCCCGTCATTTCTCCTGCCCCCTCACTTCCGGTAAGGGAGAGAACGGAGGAAAGTGCCTCTATGATCTGCCGACCGGCACTCATCACCCGGAATTTCTCCTCGATTTCCTCATCTTCCCCTTCTTTTAAGGCGGCCGCTTCTATCTCATTGATCTCGAATTCGAGAAAAGAGATTTCTCTTGCCCTTTCTTCTTCGTCCAGGGCGTTTTCTTCCAGCTCCTTCTTCAGGCTCCGATAGTTCTTATAGGCTTCCTGATAGGCCAAAAGAAGGGCTTCTGCCTCTTTGCCCGCAAAGGCATCCAGGAGATGCAGATGGTTTTTCTTATTCAAAAGAAAACGGCTGTCCTGCTGGCCGTGAATATCGATCAGATAACCGCCTGCCTCTTTTAGCTTCGAAGCCGGCAACTGCTCTCCGTTCAGCTTGCAGACACTTCTGCTCTCGCTAAGCTTTCTTGTAAAGATCAGCCTGTCTTCTTCTGTCTCATAGCCCAGATCAGCCAGCTCTTTTTTTAATTTTTCGTCAGAAATAGAAAAGACCAGTTCCGCGAGTGCTTCCTTTGCACCGGAACGGATCTGATCCTTTGACGCCTTATGACCCAGAGCAAGATTCACCCCGCCCAAGATCACTGACTTACCTGCACCGGTTTCTCCGGTCAGAATATTTAATCCCGGACCGAACTCCACCTCTGCCTCTGATATGATTGCAAGATTTTTTACATGTAATGTTTCTAACATACTGCCTCCGGTTTCTTCTCTCTCACCGAACCAGAAGTTCTAACTTTTCCTTGATGCGGACAGCATCCTTTGCACTTCTGACTGCACACATGATCGTGTCATCCCCTGCAATACTGCCCACAATTTCCTTATAATTCATGGCATCGATCGCCGCAGCGACTGCCATCGCCATACCCGAAACCGTTTTGATCACCAGGATATTTTCCGCTGTATCTGCCCCCACAAAGCCTTCCTTGAAAACAGCTGCATACTTTGTTGTAAAATCTTCTGTCTGATCAGAAGAAAGCGCATACTTCTGTTTTCCTTTTCCGGAGGATTTTTTGACCAGCTTCAGTTCCCGAATATCCCGGCTGACCGTTGCCTGCGTCACCTTGAATCCGGCCTCCTGAAGAAGGCGCATCAGATCCTCCTGTGTTTCCACGTCATTGTGGTAGATCAATTCCAGAATTTTTTCCTGTCTTGCTGATTTCATCCGGCTCTTTCCTATTACCTCTTTTAATGGATCATTTTCTTATGCATTCTCTCAATAAAGCTAAGCTCACTCAGCTTGATGCATTCTGTCTCGGTCTGATCCTTATGAACAACGATCACATCTCCCGCAGCCACCTTCTGATTGAAGTCTCCGTCAAAGGAAACCTCCACCTTTTCCTTGTCCCGGTTTGTATTTCTCTGGAGAACCTCTACGGCAATCTCGTCATTCACATCAATGACCATACTCTTCAGGGTAATTCCCTGCGGGCAAACCGGTGTAACCAATATCAGTTTGGCTTTGGGATCTACCACCGGTCCTCCGGCTGAAAGATTGTAGGCCGTTGAGCCTGTCGGTGTAGAGATTACAACACCGTCTGCACTGTAATTACAAAGGAATTTGCCGTTTACATAGAGGTTCAGGGATACGATCTGCATGGCGCCCGATCTGTGAATAACGATATCATTCAAGGCACTGTGCATGGGAATTCTCTTATTTCCGCTGACCGCCTCTCCGAAAAGCTTCAGTCTTTTTTCTACAAGATAATCGCCGATCAGAAGACGATTAACCGCATCGATCACATTTTCTTCTTCTACCTCGCAGAGATAACCCAGGGTTCCCAGATTGACTCCCAGCATGGGCAGGGAAAGGTTTTCCAAATCCCTGGCTGCCCGGACAAAGGTGCCGTCACCACCCAGGATCAAAGCTCCTTCCGGCTCAAATCCGATATCTTCTTTCTTGATCAGGCCTGTTTCTCCCGCCTCATTCCGGCTCTCGAAAATAGCACAGTGACCGCCATGTCTTTCTACATGATTTTTGATCTTTTTCGTCAGGAACAGTCCCTTATCCTTGGAAGGATTCGTAACCACTACCAGATCTTTCATCTTTTTTTCTCCCTGCAAAGTCTTATTTATCCAGCGCTCCATGCGCATCCTCAACAATCTGAGCCGGGTCGAATTCTGCCCCCTCGCTCTCCTTGTCCTTTGTAATATACATCAAATATTCAATATTTCCCTCCGGACCCTTTACCGGAGAATAATCCAGATTCAGAACCGTAAAGCCCAGCTCTCTTGCTGCGGCGAGAACCTTCTCGATCACTTCAAGATGAACCTTTTTGTCTCTGACAACGCCCTTTTTGCCAACCTTTTCCTTGCCTGCTTCAAACTGGGGCTTGATCAAGGTGACTATCCGTCCCCTGTCTGTTAAAAGGGGATAGGCCGCCGGCAGGATCTTATCTAAGGAAATAAAGGAAACATCGACCGATGCAAAATCAACCGGATCCGGAATCTGTTCTCTGGTACAGTACCTGAAATTTGTCTTTTCGAGGCAGACCACCCTTTCATCCTGTCTCAGCTTCCAGGCAAACTGGCCATAACCGACATCGATCGCATAGACCTTAGCTGCTCCATTCTGCAGCATACAGTCCGTAAATCCTCCGGTCGATGCGCCGATATCCATACAAACCATGCCACTAAGGTCAATCTGAAAGGATTCCATCGCCTTTTCCAGCTTCAATCCTCCTCTGCTGACATATTTCAGCTGCTTGCCATGAAATTCAATCTTTGCCGTCTCCGGAAAGGTACTTCCCGGCTTATCTTCTCTTTGTCCGTCAACGAAGATATCCCCGCTCATGATATAGGCCTTGGCCTTTTCTCTGGAGGGGGCGATTCCTGCATTGACTACCAATATATCCAACCTCTGCTTCATGCCTTCAGGATCCTTTCCACTATCTGCTCTTCCGTAAATCCGCAGAGCTCAAATAATTCCGGTACGCTTCCGTGCTCGATAAACTGATCCTCTACGCCTACGGGAATCACCTTCACCTCGGCACGATCCGCCATCACCTTTCTGAGGATACTCTCTCCCATGCCGCCCTTCAGCATGCCTTCTTCCATCGTAACAAAGATAGAATGGTCTTTTTCGAAGCTTTCGACACAGGTCAGATCCATCGGCTTTGCGAATCTTACATTGACCAGAGAGCAGCTTTTTCCTGCTTCATTGAGCTTGTCTCTAACCTTCTCTGCCAGCTTCACCATGCTTCCATAGGCAAAAAGAACGATCTCCTTTTCCCTATAGATGACTTCGCTCTTACCCAGCTCGATGGGAGCCCGATATTCCTCTAAACCGGTATAAGCCTCTCCTCTCGGATAACGGATTGCGATCGGTCCATTGTGTCTGATCGCAAACTTCATCATATCCGAAAGCTCCCACTTGTTTTTGGGCGCCATTACCGTCATATTCGGAATCGCACTTAAGAAGGAAATATCAAAAAGGCCGTGATGGGTCTCCCCGTCTGCGCCGACGATTCCGGCCCTGTCAAGGGCAAAAACGACATGCAGGTTCTGAAGGCAGACATCATGGATCACCTGATCATAAGCTCTCTGCAGGAAGGAAGAATAGACAGCAAAAACAGGGATCTTGCCATTGATCGCCAACCCTGCCGCAAAGGTCACTGCATGCTCTTCCGCAATACCGACATCATAAAAACGATCCGGGAACATATTTTTGAAACGGTTCAGTCCGGTTCCATCCGCCATGGCCGCTGTGATCGCTACTACATCCGGCTCCCGGTCTCCCATCTTCCGCATAACAGTGGAAAAAATATCCTGATACTTGGCCTTATTGCCCTTGGATGGTGTCAGACCTGTTTTCAGATCAAAGGCTCCCGTACCATGGAATCTGGCCGGATGATTTTCTGCCGGCTCATATCCCTTTCCCTTTTTGGTTTTGACATGTACCAGAACGGCTCCGTTTACATGGGAAGCCTCCTGGAAAAGTTCCAGCATTTCCGGAATATTATAACCGTCTACCGGACCGACATAGGTGATCCCCATGTCTTCAAAGAACATCCCCGGCACGATCATCTGCTTGAGGGAATTTTTCGTTCTTCGAAGCCCCGATGCAATATGCTTGCCCAGGCTGTTTCTGGACAGGGACTGCTCTACATTGTCCTTGAGTTCCCTATAATTCTCGGAAGTCCGGAGTCTGCTCAGATTTTTGGAAAGACTTCCGACGTTTCCGACATTTTCCGATATGGACATTTCATTATCATTATAAATGATCATGAAATTCGTCTTCATTCTGGACGCATTATTAAGAGCCTCATAAGCCAGTCCGCCGGTCATGGCTCCATCACCGATCACGGCGACTACCTTATAGTCCTCTCCCTTGAGTTCCCTTGCTGCCGCAATACCGAGTGCCGCAGAAATAGAAGTAGAACTGTGTCCTGTATTAAAGGCATCGCAGTCACTTTCCTTTGTTTTGGGAAAACCGCTCATACCGCCAAGCTTACGAAGCTGATCAAATCCCTCTTTTCTTCCTGTCAGAAGCTTGTGGGTATAGGACTGATGGCCTACATCCCAGACCAGCTTATCCTCAGGGAAATCCAGAAAAAGATGAAGTGCCATGGTCAGCTCAACCGTTCCCAGGTTTGAGGCCAGATGACCTCCGTTTTGGGAAACCTTTTCCAGAAGAAACTGACGGATTTCTTCTGCCAGCTGGGGCATCTCCTTCATCGGGATATTCTTTATGTCATTGGGATTCTGAATTCTGTCCAGTATCATACTCTACTTTTCCCTATTCATCAGATACAGCATCAGCTGCATCAAAAATTCATTCTCAAATCCACTCTTCTGCAGAAGGGCAACTGCCTTCTTCGAATGCTCTTCTGCCTCCTGTCTGGAAGCCTCTAAGCCAAGCAAGGTCACATAGGTCTGCTTGCCGTTCTTTTCATCACTGCCGATCGGCTTGCCCAGGATTTCCTGACTGCCAACTACATCCAGGATATCATCCTGGATCTGGAAGGCCATGCCAAGCTCATAGGCTGACTCCTCTGTCAGGCGGATCTCCTCTTCTCCCGCTCCCGCAAGAATGGCACCGATCATCATAGAAGCCTCTATCAGGGCACAGGTTTTCAGACGGTGAATAAAATGCAGGGTCTCAAGCGGCATCTGCTTTCCTTCCATCTCCACATCTACGACCTGTCCACCGATCATCCCATAGGAACCGGCTTTTCTTGCCAGCACCTGAAGTGCCTTTCCGATCCGAGGATTCTCCGGTTCCGCCTCAAAGGCTGCTGCCGCTGTCTCAAAGGCATAATTCAAAAGTGCATCTCCGGCAAGAATGCCTAAGGCTTCTCCATACTCAAACCAGGTGGATTTTTTGCCCCTCCGGTATTCATCTCCATCCATAGCTGGCAGATCGTCATGCACCAGAGAATAGGTGTGAATCATTTCGATCGCTGCCATAAAATAGGGCAAAGCCTTACTCTTTCCGCCGAAAAGCCGGTGGGTTTCCATCATCAGCATAGGCCTCAGCCTTTTTCCTCCGGCACGAAGGCTGTAATTCATTGCAGAAAAAATATCCTTCTGCAAGCCCTCCTCCTTGGGAAGAAAGGCCTCCAGCACTTCTTCTGTTTCAGCTGTTTTCTTCCGGATTTCTTCCTCTATATTCATAATCATTCTCCAAGCTCCTGCAGCTCTTCCTGCTGCAGAATGATCATTTGCTTTTCTACCAGATCGATCTTACTGTTTGCCTCCCGGATCATCCGGATTCCCTTTTCATAGGCACGAAAGGTTTCTTCCAGGCTGATATCCGGACGCTCCATGTCTGAAATCGTTTCTTCTATTCGCTGAAGGGTCTCTTCCAGACTGCTTTCCTTTTCTTCTTTACTCATAGCCTTCCGTCCTTTCTTCAACCCGAACCTTTGCTTTTCCATCTGATAAATAAAGAGTCAGTTTCTCATCTGCTTTCAGATCCTTTACACTCTTTACGGCCTGCCCATTCTCATCTGCAGCGTAAACATAACCTCTTTTCATCTGCTTTAGAGGGGATAAGCCCTCCAGCTTTTCCGAAAGGATGGCTAGTTGATTTCTCTTTCGGTCAATCTTATGCTGCATCCGGTCCTGAAAACGTCCTTCCAGCTCCAGAAGGCGTACCCTTCTGTTATTTAAAGCCTCCTGGGGACTGTGCAGCTCGATCTTAAGTTCTGCCTGTCTGAGCCGGTTTCTTTCCTCCTGCAGACGCTTCTGCATCAGGCGAAGCATCCTTCCCTGCATTTCGCTCATCCTGCCAAGGAGCTCACTGACTTCACAAACTGCCATTTCCGCTGCTGCCGAAGGGGTTGGTGCCCTCAGATCCGCTACATAATCCGCAATGGTCGTATCCGTTTCATGTCCAACCGCTGAGATCACCGGTGTCCGGCAATCAAAGATTGCCCTGGCAACCTCCTCCGTATTAAAAGCCCAAAGATCCTCGATCGAACCGCCGCCCCTGCCGCAGATGATCACATCCACACCATAGGCATCTAAGACCTGCAGACCTCTGACAATGCTTTCTGCTGCCCCTTCTCCCTGCACCTGAGCCGGGTATAGGATCAGCTGCACGCCCGGATTTCTTCTTGCCGAGATATTCCGGATATCCTGAATCGCTGCTCCGGTCGGTGCTGTTACAATTCCGATCTTCGCCGCATAGAGGGGAAGCTTTTGCTTGTATTCCGGGGAAAACATGCCCATTTCACCCAGCTCTTTTTTGAGTCTTTCAAACTCTCTGGCGAAATAGCCTTCTCCCTCTGACTGGATCTGCCTTGCATAGAATTGATAGCGACCCTGCACCTCATAGGCTTCTATGCTGCCCATGCAAATGACCGTATCCCCATCCTTCATCGGATAGCTAAGTCCCTTTCTAACACTTCTCCACATCACGGCATTTATCGCCGCATTCTGATCCTTCAGGGTAAAGTAGATATGTCCGGAAGAATGGTATTTTAAGTTGGATACTTCCCCCTTTATGCAGATTTTGCGAAGCATAAAGTCCTGGGAAAACATCTTCTTGATATAATTGCTGACCTTGGAAACGGTATATGCATTCTCTTTCATACCAGTTTTGCAAGAACTCCGTTTACAAAGGAAGCTCCGTCTTCCTGACCGTAGCTCTTTGCCAGCTCTACCGCCTCATTGATCGCTACGGAAGAAGGTATGGACTCCTCATATTTGATCTCATAATAGGCAAGACGAAGAATGGAAAGCTCTACCTTTCCCATTCTGTTGGTCTTCCAGCCTGTCGCCACACTGTCAATGGCCGCATCGATTTCTTCTTTTTTGTCTAAAATCGCCTTGGCCTTTTCCGTAATATACTTGATTTCTTTTTCATTTGCCGGATCCATCTCGTCATTTTCGGCACAAAAAAGATCCTTCTGCTCCTCCATCGCCTCAGAATCATGAAATTCTGCCCGGAATAAGAGCTTAAATACCTGGTCTCTTTGTTCTCTTCTTGTCATGAACTTCCTTTCTTGAAGAAAAGGATGCCGCCTAATAGGGACATCCTTCTCTGATCTTTTAGGAAAAAGCTGATCTCCTCAGCCCTTTCTTAGTTTTCTGCTCCGATTCCGATAATCTTAACATTTACATCTGCGATGTTCAGTCCCGTCATGTTCTCAACTGTATTTTTTACTCTTTCCTGCACGATCGGAACCACCTTCGGGATCTCTGCTCCGAACTCCAGGTTCAGTGCAATGTCAATACTAGCTGCATTTTCAAGAACTTCTATACGAACTGCTTTCGCAAGTGCTTTTTCACTCTGTTTTCCGATATTTTCGCTTGTAATTGAAGTGCCAATGGCACTTACGCCTTCTGTCTCAAGTGTCGCGATCCCAGCAATGGTCATAATGACATTTGCCGCAATCTCTACATTTCCATATTCACCTGAGCAGATCACATATCTGTCTTCAGCCATTTCAATGTCCTCCTGTCTATCAGGCAGTTTTTATGTACGGAATCATTATATCAAATCCTGCCTTTTTTACAACCTTATAAGTCCTGACCGGCTAAGAGTACGGCCAAGGAGCCTTTCCCTGTCAGGCTTAGCGCCATTCGATCACGCTATCCTTTTTCCTAAGTAAAGCTCCTTCTCCTGCCGGATATCCCAAGGCCACAGCGGACCACACCGTATGTCCGGCCGGTATTCCAAATTCATCCAATATAGCCTCGACTCCTTTTGCATGACGGAGGCTTCTTAGGGCATTTAGCCATACCGCTCCCAATCCATAGGAATGCGCTGCCAAAAGCATATTTTCCGCCGCACAGGAGGCATCCTGGCAGCCGTTCGCATTCCGGTCATCATTCGAAACCAGGATCAGAACCTTTGGGTTTTCCCAGCCATAGACAGGGATATGCCTTGCCTTCGCCGCTCTTTCCGCGGCCTCCTTCAGACGATCGATATCCTCCCTCTTGGTCAGAACCGTAAACTTCCAGGTTTGCATATTGTGGCCGCTGGGCGCATAGTAGCCGCATTTTAAGATCATCTTTAAGATCTCTTCCGGCACTTCCATGTCCGTGAATTTCCGAATACTGCGGCGGGTCAGAATCGCATCAATGACGGGATTCATCAGCTCAAGCGAACTTTGCTTTTCCCAGATCTGCTTTAAAGCTTTTCGATCCAGCTTCTGCATCCGATTGCGAGGGAGCTCCTCCAAAAGGACATATCGCTGCGGCAGTTTGTAGCGTTCTGCCCTTGCTGCAATAAATTTATGCAGGCCCTCCTCTGTGTATCCGGGCTTTGTCACAACATAAAGCAGAGGGATCTGTCCCAGCATTCCATCCGGATCCTCTACACCGATACAGGCACATTCTTTTACAAATTCATACTGGCAGGCAATATTCTCCACCTCGATCGGCGATACCTTCTCACCGCCTACATTGATGATATCATCCGCCCTTCCCAGCATATAGACATTGCCTTCCTCATCCTGATAAGCCATATCGCCCGTGACGAGCCAGTCATCCACAATTGTCTTTGTGGTCGCCTCCGGATTTTTCCAGTAGCCCAGCATCTTCATGTCACCTTTTATCGCCATTCGTCCCGGGTGATCCTTGTCAGACTCTATCGTATTGCCCTCCGGATCCATAATCTTGACTTCTACCTTGCCTGATAGGGGTCTGCCGAGAGAAGCCACCTTCACCGGATCCTTCACCGCCTCAGTCACATTACAGAAGATCGCCCCGCCCGATTCCGAGCTTCCCCAGGTATTATAAAGCTGCAGATGCGGCATCAGATCCACGATCTCCTTCCTTTGCCGGATGGTCAGAGATCCTGCTCCAAACTCCATATAGGAGAGCTTGGACAGTACCGGTACCAGCATATCCTGCATCTGGGATTTCATCACCTCATAAGAGGTCGGAACACAGGCCATACCCGTACAATGATAGGTCTCAATATTATTTTCCACCTCTTTGGCAAAGGTAAATCCATTCTGTAAGATCAGGCTGGCTCCTGCATAAAGCACTGCTCGAAGTACACGAAGGGCAAAGGAATGATTAAGGGGAAGGGGCAATAAAACAACCGCATCTGAGTCAATCTGAATCCCCTCCATGGTGTTCTGCAAAATATGATAGACAGACTTATAGGAAAGCATTACTCCCTTCGGCTTTCCTGTTGTACCTGTTGTAAAGAGAATCTCTGACAGAGTATCCTCGGCCGGCAGCTCATACTCCCAGGCCTTCTCTCCCTTTGCCTCGAGTGCTTTTTCTGCATATTCATCCGCAGCCTTATAAGCCTCGCTTAAGGATCTTACACAATAGGCGGCAGACTCCTCTGCTGTCTTTATCTTCTTATTTATAAGTAAAAGCTTGGCATCCGCCTCCTCGCAGACCAGGAGCATATTTTCGATGGTGCTGTTCTTATCCAAAAAAACACTCACACCTCCGCATAAAGAAATGCCCAGGTAAGTTGCTACCATCTCCGGCTTAGAGAGGGCAGAAAAGCAAACACGATCTCCCGCTCTGGTTCCCTCTGCCTTCAAATATTCCGAAATGCCTAGGATCTTCAAGGCAAGCTCCCGGTAAGTCAGCTGCTCTTTCTTAAAGGCAAGCGCCAGCTTATCCGGCCTGCTTTTTGCCAAAGCAAAGACCCGGTTCACCAATGTATCCATTTTCTTCTCCTGCTATGCGTATGATCAAGCCTGAAGCTTTTCTACCATTTTTGCTAAACCGGCGATCGAATTAAAGTTCTCCTCAATAATTTCCTCATAGGGAATGGCAATGTTAAACTCCATCGTCAGGGTCGCAATAATACCTGTGATCGTAATCGAATCCAGAATGCCGTCATCAACCAAAGCATCCGATGACTCAAAGTCAACCTCCGGATATTCCTCACTCAGTAAAGCCAAAATCTTCTCTTCCATTTTCTTTCCTTTTACCTTTCTTTTTACTTTCTTTTAATACTGCATATATACAAATGCGCTTGCCTCAAAGCCTGCTCCGTAAAAGCCGACGATCAGCACCGCAAAAAAGAGGCCATAATACAAAGCCCATCTAACCGGCAAAGACCAGGATGCTATACTTTCGCGAATCTTAACTCCCTCCTCCTGCTTATGGCTGACAAAGCACAAAAGAGCCAGTCCTGCGATTCCTGCCCAAAAATTCGGCATGTCCAGTCCCAGGTCATAGATGGACTGATCAAACCAGATCCATAGGTTTCCTTTCGTAAAGAGACTCTTTAAGATCTCCATACTAACTCCGATATCACCGGGTGCTGTCAAAAGCCTGCCCCCGCAGAAGATTAGAAAAGTCCTTACCCTCTGGAAGTTCTTCCATAGGACAGACTCTGTAGGAATCTTCAAAAACATGGTAAACTTCTTAAACTCCGGTGCAAAAACAGTTCCCATGATGATGATCAGTCCCCAGTAACAGCCCCAAAGGATATAATCCAGGCCGCTTCCATGCCATAAGCCTGTCAGCAGCCAGACTATCGCCAGCGGAATAATGGTCATCAGACTCTTTCCAAAACGGGAACCGAAGCGGTCCTTTGCCTTTTTACTCAGCTTAATCAGTCTTGGGCTGATGACCAAGGGCATATAGACATAGTCCTTAAACCAGGCTCCCAAAGTGATATGCCATCTGCGCCAGAACTCCGCCGCACTTCTGGAATAAAAGGGTCTCTTAAAATTCTCCTCCAAAGTGATGCCAAAGCATTCCGAAACGCCTAAGGCAATGTCCATACAGCCCGAGAAATCACAATAGAGCTGAAGGGCGCAGGCAAGTAGGGCGAGCAGAAAATACTGCCCTTCATACTTCGTATAGTTGTCAAAGACTTCATTTACGATAATGGCAAAGCGATCCGCGATCAGCAGTTTCTTGAAAAAGCCCCAGGTAATCCTCTGCAGACCAAAGCAAAAGTTCCGGTAGTTAAATAAATGTCCCTCGCTCAGCTGCCCTGCCAGCTTCTTATGTCTGGCGATCGGTCCCTGCAGGATATGGGGAAAATAGATCATATAGAGCAAAAGCTTCAAAAGATTTGTCTCCGCCTGATCCCTTCTCCAATAGACATCTGCCATATAGCCGATAATGCCAAAGGTATAATAAGAAATACCCAAGGGAATGATCAGATTTTCCACATCAAGAAAGTTTTTCGCAATCTTTGTATAAATCAAAACTATCATTACAAGAAAGACGCCAAGCATCAGCCAGACCTTCGCCTTTTTCTTCTTTTCTGCCTGATTAAGCTCTGCATATTTGTCAGACTGATAGATCCTGCTGATCCGCAAGGCGATCCCATAGCTGACAAGAGCCGTTGCCAGAACAAAAAGCAATTTTTCCCAACCGGCACAAAGATAGAAGAAAATACTGCCTGCCAGCAAAACAAGCCATCTCATCCTAAGAGGAAGCAGGTAGTAGAAAAGAAAGCAGACTGAGAGAAAAAGCACAAAATTCAAAGATGTAAAAATCATTTCAGCAATCCCTCCCAGTAGTCTTGCAGACAACTCTTGTCTTCCCCAACATTCACATAGTGTCCGCCTTCTGTCTGCCCGGTATCGATCGTCCTGCTCATCACAACCACCTGTGTTTGGGCATCGATCAGAACCAGATTCATACCTCTGCTGTTAAGAGAATATTCCGTATCATTGATCAGTATCTGTGATTCCGGATCGGTATAACGTCCTGAGCTTACCATCGAGATATCAATTGCCTTTTCGCCACAGTCTTCTAAGCTTGTTTCATACTCCAGCCTTCGATTCGACGCCTCCTCCTTTATCACCTTTCCTTGGTCAATAATGGCCAGATAGCTGTCTGCATAGGATAAGTCATTCTCTTCGACTGCTTCCAAGCCAAGTGCCCGGAAGGCTTCTCTTTCTTCTTCTCCCAAGCCGGAGATCATATCCTCCTGTGCTGAGATGCATATAATATACTTATCCTGATTCTCTGCAATATACTCCAGGAGTTCATCACACTCCCTGCTGATCTGAATCTCGGCAAGGGCAGTCACTTTATCGTAAATCTCCCTATTTTCTTCAAACTGAGCATCTTCCTCTGCTTCCAGTCCAAAGCGGTTCTGCAGGTAATCACTTAGATATAGGGATATTTTCTTGGCTCCGCTATAATTACAATGCATTCCGCCATCGCAAAAATCCATTCTGGAATCAAAACCGGTGTCAATATCATACAAAAAATCCAGGTATTCCAGACCCATTTCATCGGCAAGCCGCTCTGTCATGGCAGAACGCTCTTCCGTCCAGGCAGAAGCATAGCTTACCGGATCCCATATAACCGGGTATTTGACAAGCACCAGAGTTGCCCCTTTGCTTTCACACAGCTCCTTGATCAGACTAAGATAGGTCAGCTTTCTGTCCGTGATTTCTACACTGTATAAGGACTCTTCTGCATCCCCACTCTCGTTCTTTTCCCCGACATAGCTTATTTCATAAGGCGCATCCGCTTCCTCCAGGCTTGCTGCGATCTCATTCATTTCTTCTACGGTAATACTGGGAACCCTATGGCTATGCAGACAATATCCTGCTGTCGCATAAAAAAAATCCGACCAGATATCATCAAAATCAACCTCGGAAAGCTCTGACCAACGTGTATGATATTGAAAAATCGGGAAAAGTGCATTGATAAAGTCCTTTTCACAAGAGAGATCAAAGGACTCCTTTTCATTGAAAAGTGTGGCATACTTTCTTGCCATTGCAATCTTGGTCTTACCAAAAGGCATGCCATCTATCACATAATGCCAGCCTTTTTCCTCAAAGCTATCATCGAAATATAAGTTTGATACATCCAAAAAGACCACATCCGGTGACTGGCTTTCAAATGCGGATCTCAGCAAATAATAGCTTACTTCGATTGGCTGCACGCTGGTTGAAAGATTGTAACTTACGATTCCGGCATCCTCATAAATTTCCATGGGAGATGCCCCAAACTCCGAATGACTGGTGCCCAGAAAAAGGGCCTGATCCACATTCTCCTCCTGATTATAAAAAGACTTTAAGCTTGCAGATGCCTTTTCAAAATACCTGCTCCTATCATTCCAGCTTGGTGTCAGTATCTTTTGGGCGATAGCAAAGATTCCCAGACCAATGAGAATAAAGATTCCTACCCTGAGTATCGTTTTTCTCTTTTCTTTATTTGGGGAATTATCCACACACTCCCCCCCCCTTCCCGATGGTTTTTCCTATTATGTAAAAAAGCACCTGGCTAAGCAAATTATGTTAGCTAGATGCTAGTATTCCTTATTAGTCTACTAAAATTTTTG
>CAVHNP010000032.1:0-23884 GCA_963637505.1 Prevotella sp. CAG:279 | reverse complement strand
CGAACAAAAGGCTGAGAATGATTCTGCCGGATCTAAAACACGCTCTCGCTCGAGGGAAAACCCAGCAGATGCTAAGCTCGAGGCACATGTTCCATATGCCTCTTGCGTGCTGACTTACGGCGCATTCCAAATCCCGCTATCGCAGGATGCGCCTTTGTTTCATCGCACCGCTTACGCGGCACGATATACACTGGGGTTTTCCAACGGTTTTTGATCCTGGGCAGAACATCTCAGCCTTTTATGGCATAGCCATCCATTGCTCCACATGTAAACTCGGAGCTATAGGACAAAACGTGTTGATAGTTGCCCTAACCGCATAGTCCGAGATTCATAATGCTGTACTGCAAAGTGTGATGATATGCACGCAAAAGACGGTAGCGAGGCTTCCGTAGGGAGCTGCAGGCTGGCAGCGCAGACGAGAGCACTGTGCCCAAGGGGCCGAAGGGCTTTAGCCCTGAGTGAGCGCAGAGCGCGAGTTTTACGGTAGTCTGCGCGAATAAGCCGCCTGCGGCGAGTAGGAAAAGAAGCGTGTCTTTTGCGGCATATCTCACACCAGCAGTACGAGGGATTCTCTAAACTCGGATACTTTCGCAAAATACAGGCAGCCGGCTCTTTCGAGCCGGCTGCCTGTGCTTTACATATGAAATTTCGATTTACGCTACCATCGTAAAGATTCGGAATACAAAGAGTGCAAAGATCACCCACATGATCGGGGAAATATCCTTGATCTTCTTTGTGAAAACCTTGATTACAACCCATGAAAGAACTGCAAACATGATACCGTTTGAGATAGAGTAAGTCATCGGCATCATGATGATTGCCATGTAAGCACCGACAACGTCTGCCATATCTCCTTCAAAGTGAATCTTAACCACATTTGAAAGCATAAGCAGTCCAACATAGATCAGAGCCGGAGCTGTTGCAAATGAAGGAATTGCAAGGAAGATCGGGCTCAGTAAGAGTGCCAGAAGGAAGAGGCATCCCGCGGTAAAGGAAGTCAGACCTGACTTTCCGCCTGCGCCTACACCTGCTGAAGACTCAACAAAGGATGTGATCGTGGAAGTTCCCAGGCAGGCACCGAAAACGGTACCGATCGCATCAGCCAGAAGAACACGGCCAACACGGGGAAGCTTACCTTCTTCATCCAGAAGTCCTGCCTTGTCAGCAACACCGATAACCGTTCCAACGGTATCGAACAGATCTACAAAGAGGAAGCTGAAGAGGATTGCAAGGAACTCACCGATATTGGAAAGGGCCCAGCCAAAGTTAAACTTAAAGGCTGTATTCTTGATTCCTCCCAGATTCAGTCCTGCTGAGAAATCCGGGAATACACTGGAAACGCCTGCTGCTGCATCAACAACCAGCCAGCCTGTTCCCTGTGCGATCATACCCAGTACCCAGGTAGCAAGGATTCCGATCAGAACCGCACCACGGATATTGTAATGAGAAAGAACCGCGATAATGATCACACCGACAATACAAAGAACTACCTGCGGTGAACCAACATTTCCAAGGGTAACCAGAGTAGAATCATCATTCACCGTTACACCTGCATTGATCAGACCAAGCAGGGCAATGAAAAGACCGATACCTGTACTGATCCCAAGCTTGATATTCTGCGGAATACCGTTTACGATTGCTTCTCTGAACTTGAACAGAGACAGGATAATAAAAATAACACCCTCTGCAAAGACAGCTGTCAAAGCAACGGTAAATGCATCAGCCTCTCCGCCAAGCTGTCCTAAGCAGACTGTATAGGCAAAATAAGCATTCAGACCCATACCTGCTGACAAAACGATCGGGTAGTTGGCAAGAAATGCCATGATAAAAGTTGCAACTGCTGATGCAACTGCGGTAGCAACGAAAACGCCGCTGGAATCCATTACTGTTCCGAGAATGTTCGGATTAACAGCAAGAATGTAGGCCATGGAAACGAATGTCGTTATACCGGCCATCACCTCAGTACGTACATCCGTACCGAGCTCTTCGAGATGAAATAGTTTTTCTAACATCTTCTCTCCCTTTCTTAATAATGTAATGAAAGTTTTCCCCTGTTTCTCTCATAAAAGAAAAACAGACCTGTCATCCCTTGAGGATGCTCTATATTGATAAAATCTATCCTGCCGCTCCCCTAACTTAAGCGGCAGGATGATCTATCAACCCTTAATTACATCGGACATGTCATAATGTCCGGCCGGCTTTCCGGCAAGATATTTGGCTGCGGAAATTGCACCCTTGGCAAAGATTGCCCTGGAATAAGCTGTATGCTCAAAGGTGATCACCTCATCGGTTCCGGCAAAGATAATCTCATGCTCTCCGACAATGGTGCCGCCTCTTACCGCACTGATTCCCAGCTCTTTTTTATCTCTTTTCTGTCTGCGGTCGGATCTGTCATAAATATAGTCAAACTGCTGATCCATTGCTTCATTAATGGAATCTGCCAGAGCGATTGCTGTTCCGCTCGGGGCATCCAGTTTCTGTCTGTGATGCTTTTCGACGATCTCGATATCAAATCCTGCCGGAGAAAGAATCTTTGCTGCCGTCTTCAGCAGTTCCATCAGGGTATTAATACCCAGAGACATATTTGCGGAACGCAGAACCGCCAGCTTCTTATAACTCTCCTCTACCTTAGCAAGTGTTTCCTCTGAAAGACCTGTTGTACAAAGGACAACCGGAATCTGCTTTTCTTCTGCCCAGGAAAGGAGCCCTTCTACTGCGGCTGCATTTGAAAAATCAATGATGACATCTGCCTCTGCGGTTGTCTCTTCCAGGCTCTCGCTTACCGGATAACCCAGGTCAGAACCATCTCCCATACCAACACCGGCAACGATCTCAATCTCCGGATCTTCCTTTACAAGATCTGTAATTACTCTGCCCATACGGCCTGTACAGCCATGCATTATTGCTTTTATCATGACCGCTCCTTATTTTGTCTGAATGCCGAATGCATTCATTGCCTCAACCAGTTTTGCAGCATTTGCAGCTTCCATCTCTGTCATCGGAAGACGCAGATGTCCAACCTGCATACCCATTGCATTCATTGCACATTTTACAGGAATCGGGTTCACTTCTGAGAAAAGTGCATGGATCAAAGGCATTGCCTTAATCTGAATCTCTCTTGCCTTCTTCACATCACCTGCAAGATAGGAAGCAACCATATCATGGGTTTCCTGCGGTGCAATATTCGCCAGAACAGAGATTACACCGATACCACCTACAGAAAGCATCGGAACAACCTGATCGTCATTTCCTGAATAAAGATCTGCCTCTCCGTTTGTCAGATACATCAGATCTGCTGCGTTTACGATATCACCTGTTGCATCCTTGATACCGACAATGTTGTCCACTGTCTTGATCAGCTCAGCTGCTGTTGCTGTTGCGATATTGCAGCCTGTACGGCTCGGCACATTATACATAATAAGAGGAACATCCACTGCCTTAGCGATCATAGTATAATGCTGCTTCAGTCCCTGCTGGGTTGCCTTATTATAATAAGGAGTAACAACAAGAATTCCGTCTGCACCAAAGCTCTGTGCCTGCTTGGAAAGTGCAACGGCATCTGCTGTGCAGTTTGAACCTGTACCGGCAATGACCTTGATTCTCTTGTCAGCCATTACCACACACTGACGGATGCATTCCTCATGCTCTTCCATTGTCAGGGTAGAACCCTCCCCGGTTGTACCGACAATAATGATCGCATCTGTATGGTTTTCAACATGATAGTTAACCAGCTCTTCGAGCTTTGCGAAGTTTACGTGATCGTTTTCATCAAATGGGGTTACCAATGCAACGCCGGATCCTTCAAATATAGCCATCTTTATTCTCCTTCTCTGTCATGTCTGTGTATTCTTTTTCACTCTTTTGTAAAAGGGTGAAGGCTTCAAAAAATATTACGGATAATTCTACCATAGATTCTATATGAAATGCAATCAATGCGGGCAGAAGTGCCGAAAATATGCGTTTTTTCTTGCGTTTTCAAGGAAGTATGGTAGACTATTAAAGGTTATCATGCAAGAAAAAGCACCTAAATGCCCAGTGCATTCTCCCGACTGCAGCGGTTGCTTATGCCATCTGCTTTGCAGATCTCAGTCAGAGATGAGGCTGCTTTTTATCTCAATATACTAATAAGAAGAAAGAAAGAGGGATTTTATGCTGACAAGCAGAGACGATATCAGAAATATTGCGATCATTGCCCATGTCGATCACGGCAAAACCACCCTGGTCGATGAATTGCTCAAGCAAAGCGGTGCCTTCCGCGCCAATCAGGAAGTCCAGGAACGTGTCATGGACTCCAACGACATTGAGCGTGAAAGAGGTATTACCATCCTTTCCAAGAATACCGCTGTCGAATATAAGGGCACAAAGATCAATATCGTTGATACTCCCGGCCATGCGGATTTCGGCGGAGAGGTAGAGCGTGTCCTGAAGATGGTAAACGGCGTTGTTCTTGTCGTAGATGCTTACGAAGGTCCCATGCCCCAGACAAAATTCGTACTTCAGAAAGCCCTTGCTCTGGATCTTCCTGTCATTGTCTGCATCAATAAGATCGACCGTCCGGAGGCCAGACCCGAGGCTGTTGAAGAAGAGGTTCTCGAGCTTCTGATGGATCTGGATGCTTCTGATGAGCAGCTGGATTGTCCTTTTGTTTACGCTTCTGCAAAGAACGGCTGGGCAAATAAGGACAGCTACGAAAAGAAAGAGGATATGATCGATCTTTTCGAAACGATCGTTGACTATATCCCTGCTCCGACCGGCGATCCGGATGCGAATACCCAGGTTCTGATCAGTACCATTGACTATAATGAATATGTCGGCCGAATCGGTATCGGTAAGGTAGATAACGGTTCCCTGAAGGTAAATCAGGAAGCAGTTGTTGTAAACCACCACGATCCGGACAAAAAAGAAAAGGTTCGTATTACCAAGCTCTATGAGTTTGACGGTCTGAACAAGGTAGACGTGACAGAGGCAGGCATCGGTTCCATCGTTGCCATCTCCGGTATTGCAGACATCCACATCGGTGATACCATCTGTGCACCGGAAGCACCTGTTGCTATTCCCTTCCAGAAGATCTCCGAGCCGACCCTTTCCATGAACTTTGTAGTAAACGACAGCCCCTTTGCCGGTCAGGAAGGTAAATATGTAACTTCCAGACACTTAAGAGACCGTCTTTTCCGCGAACTGAACACAGATGTTTCCCTCCGTGTCGAGGAAACCGACAGCCCGGATTCCTATAAGGTATCCGGCCGAGGCGAGCTTCATCTCTCTGTTCTGATTGAAAACATGCGTCGTGAAGGCTATGAATTTGCAGTCAGCAAGGCTGAGGTTCTTTATCACTATGATGAAAACGGCAAAAAGCAGGAGCCCATGGAGCTGGCTTATATCGATGTTCCGGAAGAATTTTCCGGTTCTGTCATTCAGAAGCTTGCATCCAGAAAGGGTGAGCTTTTAACCATGGGTACCGGAACCGGCGGCTATACCCGTCTCGAATTCCGTATCCCGGCTCGTGGTCTTATCGGCTACCGTGGCGAATTTATGACCGATACCAAGGGTAACGGTATCATCAATACCATCTATGATGGCTATGACAGCTACAAAGGAGATATCCAGTATCGTAAGACCGGTTCCCTGATTGCCTTCGAGAGCGGAGAATCCGTAACCTACGGACTTTTCGCAGCCCAGGATCGTGGTACTCTCTTCATCGGACCCGCCGAAAAGGTTTATGCCGGCATGATCATCGGTTCTTCCGCAAAGCCGGAGGACATTGAGCTGAATGTCTGCAAGAAAAAGCATCTGACCAATACCCGTTCTTCCGGATCCGACGATGCTCTGACCCTGACACCGAAGAAGGAAATGTCTCTTGAGCAGTGTCTGGAATTCCTAGACACAGACGAGCTTCTTGAGGTAACACCGGAGAATCTCAGAATCCGTAAAAAGATCCTGGATCCGACTCTTCGTAAGAGAGCTGCAAGAAAATAATGTCGACTTCCTAAGCCCCGGAATTTTCCGGGGCTTATTTTTTGAAACGAAAAAGGAGCTTTTCCAATAAGGAAAAGCCCCTTTTTCGTCATATAAAGTTATGCCGCTCCATCAAGCTACGCTATACAGCATCTCCCCATAAGTCGGGAAAGGCCAGTATTTACCCGGAACCAGGGTTTCCAGCTCATCCACAACCTCTCTCAACATATTCATGGTCGGAATGATCTTGTCCTTGTAGTATTTTGCAATCGAATAATTATCATTTTCCGGTCCGGCCTTTTCGATCAGCTCTTCCAGAATATCCACCCTCTCTGACATGATCTTTGCATCCTCAGATACCTTGGTCAGAAGCTTCTTCTCCAGGGAAGACTCAATCTCCATGCCGATTGCCTTCTTATTGGCAAGAATCTGGGAAAGATCCTTCGCACAATCGATCACTGCTCCGGCATAGCCCTTCTTCACCATCTCGACCATGGTCTGTGCCTCAATGTGCAGGGTCTTCCAGTAGGTCTCAAGCTTAATATCATAACGGGCCTTCATTTCTGTTTCCGTATAAACGCCGTACTTGGTAAAAAGCTTGATGTTCTTTTCTGCAAGATAAGAGGGAATCGCATCCACCAGAGTCGGCAGGTTCAGAAGTCCTCTCTTCTCTGCTTCTTCCAGCCATCCTTCGTCATAGCCGTTTCCGTTAAAGATGATTCGTCCGTGCTTCTCCAGTGTTTCCTTGATCAGCTTTTCCAGATCTCCGTTCAGATCCTTTGTTCCTTCCAGTCTGTCTGCAAATTCTTCCAAAACAGAGGCAACTGCCGTATTCAATACGACATTCGGTCCGGAAATAGAAGCCGCGGAACCAAGAGAACGAAGCTCGAATTTATTGCCTGTAAAAGCAAAGGGTGAAGTTCTGTTTCGGTCTGTTGTATCCTGCGGGATCGGTGGCAGAACGGATACGCCAAGATCTACCTTGCTCTTTGTTCTGTCGTGATACTTGGTATCATTGCAAATTGCTTCCAGGATCTCTGTCAGCTCGTCTCCCAGGAAAATGGATACGATTGCAGGCGGTGCCTCATTAGCCCCCAGTCTGTGATCGTTTCCTGCGCTGGCTACCGATACCCTGATCATATCCTGATACTCATCGACTGCACGAATGGTTGCAATCAGGAAGAGAAGGAACTGTGCATTCTGGGAAGGAGTCTTACCCGGTTCAAGCAGGTTTACACCGGTATCTGTAGAAAGAGACCAGTTATTATGCTTGCCGCTGCCATTCACTCCGTCAAAAGGCTTCTCATGAAGAAGGCACTCCATACCATGCTCCTGGGCGATCCTCTTCATAAATTCCATGGTCAGCTGATTGTGATCGGTTGCCAGGTTTGTTGTTTCAAAGATCGGAGCCAGTTCATGCTGGGCCGGTGCTACCTCATTATGCTCTGTTTTAGCTGTAATACCCAGTCTCCAAAGCTGCTTATCCAGAGCCCGCATAAATTCTTTTACATGGGGCTTGATCGCTCCGAAGTAATGATCATCCATTTCCTGCCCCTTGGCAGCCTTTGCACCAAAGAGAGTTCTTCCTGTATAGATCAAATCCGGTCTTTTCTTGAAAAGCTCGCGATCCATGAGGAAATACTCCTGCTCTGCGCCAACGGTGGTCTTTACCTGCTTTACGCCGGCATCATTCCCGAAGATCTTCAGGATTCTCATGGCCTGTGTATCCAGAACCTCCATGGATCTTAAAAGAGGGGTCTTCTTATCAAGCGCCTCTCCGCCGTAAGAGCTGAATACGGTCGGAATGCAAAGGGTCTCATCCTTGATAAAGGCATAGCTGGTCGGATCCCAGGCTGTATATCCCCTTGCCTCAAAGGTTGCTCTCAGTCCGCCGGAAGGGAAGGAAGACGCATCCGGTTCTCCCTTTACCAGCTCCTTGCCGGAAAATCTCATGATCACACGTCCGCCATCCTGGGGATCGATAAAGCTGTCATGCTTTTCTGCCGTAAAGCCGGTCATCGGCTGAAACCAGTGGGTGAAATGGGTTGCTCCCTTTTCAACCGCCCAATCCTTCATCGCATGAGCAACAACATTTGCCATATCAATGTCTAAAGGCCTGCCGGACTCAATCGTCTGTTTTAATCTCTTATAAACATCTGATGGAAGTCTGTCCTTCATGGCCTCATCGTTAAATACATCCATGCCAAACAATTCAGGTACGTTCATCTCAATCTCCTCCGCTGTTTATCACTGGTTTGTTTGTCTTGTATTTTGATCAGTCGAAGTTATCCCTGTCTCCGACGTGCTTGATCCGTTTTCTCCGTATGTCGTACTTGTAGTACTTGTCGTGTCCGTTGTGTTAGTTGCACTCAGCTTATCCTTGGCATACTGTGCCCAGACTGTATTCGGATGATTCTCAATGATCTTATTGAGGGTCTCCTCTCCCTTATCCTTCTGACTGGTCTCCAGATAAGCCCAGCCCAGATAATAAAGAACCTCTCCGTCATTGAAATCCTCATCTATCTCACAGGCTGCCTCTAATTTTTCGATCGCCGTCTGATAGTCACCGCTGGTAAAGGCCCTGTATCCGGAGGTATAGTCACTCACCAGCTCCTCCTGATAGCATTCCTTATATAAAGACTGGTAAATGGTCTGAAGATCTTCATCCAATACCGACTTATCACCCTTGGCAATCTCTGTTCTGGCCGCCTCTGTATCTCCATCCTGCAGATCCTGATAAGCCAGGAGCATGCTCTCATAGGTTGTCGTTTTTGTCTTCTCTGTCGCATCGGCAGACTCATAAGAATCTACCTTTGCCTGGAGCTCGCTGATCTGGTCATTAAGACTTCCTACACCGGCCTCTGACTCTGTCATCTGTTCATTCGCCTGGGTTACACTTCTGCCAGCCTGGGAATTCACAGAGGCCCGGATGGAAGGAACTGCCACAAAATAAACGACTGCCGCGCCCAGAAGAAGACCGAGAAAGAAATTCATGATCACGGTTCTGGGTGAGCCTAATTTCTCATAAATCGGCTGAATAATGGTTTCATTTCCGCTCTGGTAAGATACGCTGTCCTTCCGGGTCTTGGTTTTTCTGACGCCGGAATTCTTTCTGGCCTGATTGATCATCTTAAGAAGCCGCTGGGTTTCCGGATTTTTTCGGTCGATCCTGGCCGCCAGCCGCATCTGTGCCCTGGCAAGATCAAGCTGTCCTGCTTTTGCATAAATCAGGGCCAGAAGGTAATGCGCCTTCAGAAAGCCCGGATAATCAGAAATGATCTTCTTCAGCTGAACACTGGCAAGATCTGTACTTCCCTGCTCAATATAGATCAGGGAGGTATTGTATTTGCTGATCGTCTGCGCCAGCTCTCCCCTGCTTACGCCGCCGATCAAAAGGCCTAAATAATAGGAAGCATAATTGCCTTCCGGCTTTAATGCCTTACTGATCGACCATTCCTCGATCGCCAGACCGAATTCTCCTATCTCGCTGTAGATCAGACCGAGCAGGTTTCTGGCCTCTGTATTTCCCTTGTAAAGCTTCAGGGCTCTCTCCAAAGAATCCGCCGCATCGCTCAGCCTTCTCTCCCTGGCATAATCCAGTCCCTGATTGTAAAGGGCATTTGAGGTACAAACGATCTTCTTATAGAGACGGACATTTGTTCCGCAGGAAGGGCATACCTCACCCCGGCCAAGACCGGCACCACAATAATAACAATTCATGGTTTATCTCCTGTATGCTTTTCCGTCTCTGTCGATCATATCCCGCATGACATCGATCAGATCCGTAAGATCTCTTTTATAGATCACTTCTTCCGCCTCTTCGATCTCTTCGAGGGGCTTGAAGCGTTTTAATTCCTCTTCAAAATTGATCATAATATTTCTCCAATTCACCAATCAGATAAAGGGAGCCACTGCAAAAAAGCAGATCTTCCTTTTTCTCTTTTATTGCCTGCAGAAGTGCCTCTTTCCCATCAGGAATACAAAGCACCTCTGTCCTTGTTTTCTTTTTGAATTCATCGGCCAGCAGCTTTGGATCCGCTGCCCTGCTGTTATCTATTCCGGTTACAATGATCTTTTTCCAAAGATCCGTATCCGCAAAAATCGAAATGGCTCTTTCCGGATGTTTATCCTGCAACGCAGAAAAAAGCAGTACGGCTTTTCTGTCGCCTGCAATCTTCTTCGCACTTCTCATAAATTCCATGACACCGCCCGGATTGTGGGCTCCGTCAAGATAAATATCCTTCGCCTTTTCTTCCATCCGGCCCGGCCAGAAAGCATTTGCGATGCCTCTTTGAATCAGCTCCCGAGAAGATCCCCCCAGAAACTGTAGCATCGCTTCTGTAGCAACTGCCGCATTCATCAGCTGATATTCCGCCTTATTATGGATAGAAAGATCTAATTCATCATACTTTGAAGTATATGAAAAATCAATCCCTTCCTCTTTCAGACAGGGATTTTTTATTGCTTCTCTCTTAACCGGAAAAGCCTCGGCTCCCTTTTCTTTTGCTCTTGCCGAGATAACAGCCCCTGCCCTTGCATCACTTGCATCGTAGATCACCGGGATGCCTTCTTTGATAATCCCGGCCTTTTCTCCCGCAATCTCTTCTATGGTATCTCCCAGATACTCCGTATGTTCCAAAGAGATGGAAGTAATAATAGTAAGTGCCGGCTTTAAGGGGGCATTTGTTGCATCCAGCCTTCCGCCAAGTCCGGTTTCCAGAATGGCAATCTCTACCTTTTCCTTTTGAAAACGGAGCATGGCCATCAGAAAAAGATATTCGAAAAAGGTCGGGTGCTCTGTCTCCGGATGCTCCTGCAGGAGCACTTTGATCTCCAGAAAATCCTCCAGAAATTCTTCTTCCGAGATCATCTCTCCGTCAATCCGAAAGCGTTCCCGGATCGTCTCCAGATGAGGCGAAATAAAAAGGCCCCTTCTCCTGCCGGCCTGACCCAGGATACTGTCAATATAAGAAGAGACCGATCCCTTTCCGTTTGAACCGGCTACATGAATGATACGAAACGACTCCTCGGGATGGCCAAGCCATCCGAGCAGTCGTCTTGTATGTTCCAAGCTGTTTTTCTTTGTGAATTTCGGTGTTTCATATAAATAGGAAACAGCTTCTTTATATGTCATCATTTTTATCCAAGAGAAGCCAGGCGTTCTTTTACCTGCTCCATCATCTGCTGATACTTCTGCAGCTTTTCTTTTTCCTCTGCTACCTTTTCCGGAGATGCATTCTTCAGGAATTTCTCATTGCCCAGCATGCCGTTGGAACGTTTCAGTTCCTTTTCCAGCTTTGCAGCTTCCTTCTGCAGTCTTTCTCTTTCCTTCTCAAGGTCTACCAGATCTGTCATCGGCATATAAACAACAACAGAAGCTGTTACAACAGATACAGCATCATCCGCAATACCGCTCTTATCTGTCTGAACCTGAACGGACTCTGCATTCATCATATGGAGGAAGCTGTCTTTGACTGCTTCTACCTTCTTCGCCGTCTCTTCATCCTTTGCAACAAGATAAACGCTTGCCTTTCTCTTGTTCGGCACGTTCATCTCTGTACGGACATTTCGAATGCCACGGATGATTTCCTGCATGATGCCAAGGATCTCCTCTGCCTCCGGATCCTTCTGTTCCTCTTCATATTCCGGCCAGGAGGAAATCATGATAGACTCTTCCTGCGGCTGAAGGGAAAGATAAATCTCTTCTGTAATGAAAGGCATAACCGGATGCAGAAGCTTCAGAGCCTTTGCCAGAACCTCTGTCAGGGTATAAAGGGCTGCATTTGCTGATGCCGGTGCCTCTTCCTTTGCATACATACGCGGCTTTACGATCTCAATATACCAGTCGCAGAACTCATTCCAGATAAAATCATATACCTTCTGTACCGCAATACCGAGCTCGAATTTATCCATATTTTCCGTCACTTCTCTGATCACGGAATTAATTCTGGACATAATCCATCTGTCAGCTGCTTCCAAATCTTCTGCCTTCGGCTTCTCGATGTTTTCTTCCGGCAGGTTCATCAGGATGAAACGGGATGCATTCCATACCTTGTTTGCGAAATTACGGTTTGCTTCTACTCTCTCCCAGTAGAAACGCATATCATTGCCCGGTGCATTTCCGGTCAGAAGCGTCATACGAAGAGCATCTGCGCCGTATTTGTTGATTACCTCAAGCGGATCGATACCGTTGCCGAGGGACTTGCTCATCTTGCGTCCCTGGTCATCTCTTACCAGACCATGGAAAAGAACGGTATGGAAGGGCTTCTCTCCCATCTGTTCGTAACCGGAAAAGATCATTCTGATTACCCAGAAGAAAATGATATCATAGCCGGTTACCAGGACATCTCCCGGATAGAAATAGTCCAGATCCTCTGTTTTCTCCGGCCATCCAAGGGTTGAGAAAGGCCAAAGAGCAGAAGAAAACCAGGTATCCAGGGTATCTTCATCCTGCTTCAGATGACTGCCGCCGCATTTCGGGCAGATCTTCGGAATCTCCTTTGTTACAGTCATTTCACCGCAGTCACTGCAGTAAAAGGCAGGAATTCTATGTCCCCACCAGAGCTGTCTGGAGATACACCAGTCTCTGATATTGTCTGTCCAGTTGAAGTAGGTCTTGTCCATACGCTCCGGGATCAGCTTGATGTCTCCCTTTTTGACCGCCTCAACAGCCGGTTTGATCATCTCATCCATCTTTACAAACCACTGCTGTTTTACCATCGGCTCAACCGTTGTCTTACAGCGGTCATGCGTACCGACATTGTGGACATGATCCTCGATACGAAGGAGAAGTCCCTGCTCATCCAGCTCCGCTACGATCTGCTTTCTTGCCTCATAACGATCCAGACCCTGGTATTTTCCGCCATTTTCGTTGATCGTTGCATCATCATTCAGAATATTGATAACCGGAAGATCATGACGTTTTCCAACCTCAAAATCGTTAGGATCATGAGCCGGTGTGATCTTTACAACACCTGTTCCGAATTCTTTATCTACATAAGGATCCGCAACGATCGGAATTTCCTTATTTACGATCGGAAGGATCACCTTCTTACCAACAAGATGCGTATATCTCTCATCCTCCGGATTGACAGCCAGAGCGGTATCTCCCAGCATGGTCTCCGGTCTTGTTGTTGCGATCTCCACCTTCTCATCGCTGCCTGCGATCGGATAAAGAATATGCCAGAATTTGCCGGCCTGCTCTACATGCTCTACCTCGGCATCTGAAATGGAAGTCTGGCAAACCGGGCACCAGTTGATGATACGATTACCCTTGTAGATCCAACCTTTCTCATACAGCTTGGTAAAGACCTCTGTCACTGCCTTTGAGCAGCCCTCGTCCATGGTGAAACGTTCTCTGTCCCAGTCAGCAGAGGAGCCCAGTTTCTTCAGCTGGGAAACGATTCTTCCACCGTACTCTTCTCTCCATTCCCAGACACGATCCAGAAAAGCTTCCCTTCCGATATCATCCTTTTCGATTCCTTCCTCGCGAAGCTTCTCAATGACCTTTACTTCTGTTGCAATACTTGCATGATCTGTTCCCGGCTGCCAGAGGGCATTGTAACCCTGCATTCTTTTATAGCGAATCAGTGTATCCTGCATGGTATTATCCAAAGCATGTCCCATGTGCAGCTGTCCTGTAATATTGGGCGGCGGCATTACAATAGTGAAGGGTTTCTTGCTTCTGTCTACCTCGGCATGGAAATACTTCTTATCCAGCCAGTTCTGATACAGGCGATCTTCGATTTCTTTTGGATCATAGGTTTTCGCTAACTCTTTTCTCATGCTTTCCTCTCTTCCGCAGCCTTTCTTTCGGCCGGAGTGTTTTTATCATTTCTTCTTTATGTTTATACTTTATTTCTTAGCTATTCTTATGCTTCTGCTATATTATCGCAAAATCCTGCGATTTTCGGCAGTCCCTTTCGGGATCAGGATCTGTTAAAAAGACCCTTGAAAAAATTCAGGATCGACTGCACGATTCCGGAAATACCGCCGGACGCAGAACTATTGGAATCCAGCCCCAGGGCATTAAAAATGTCCTTTGCCTGCTCCTTCAGTGCATTGACGTCAATATCCAGCTTGCTGATCTTCATCAGAAGACTGGTGATCTGATTTACCTCATCCTCCGTCAGTTCATAACCCATTTCCTTGGCTCTCTTTTGAACTTCCTGGGAAATGGATGCTTCATCATTCAGATCATTCTCGATCATGTATTGCTTCAGATATGCGATCAGCTCTGCTGCATCATCCGCATCTCCGATCGCCTCTCCGATCTCACCGGTGGTAACCAGTTCATCTGCCGCTGCATCCAGACTATCCTCGCTGATCTCCTCTCCCGTCATCTCGGAATAGGCCTTAGCGCATCCAACCAAAGCGGCCGTGCCGGATATCTGTGTCGGTCCTGCTACAACGACCCTTGCATCCTCCAGACCGGCTGTGATCAAGGCATTTTTATACATGGAAATCGTGCAGTAATTGATATTACTGGTCGTAATATCCAGACCATGTCCCTTTTCTTCCTTGACAACATAGACAGAAGAAAGTGCTCTTGTTCCGATCACGCTTGCGCTCAGATAAGAATCCAGATATTCATGCTCCTCCGCATTCGTCACGGTGATCACATCCAGATCTGCCAAAGCTGCCTCGTCCAGACCAAATGCTGCCAGAACCGTCTTCTTCTGCTCTGCTGAAAGATCGGCACCGAAGGCTACCACCTTCGTCACCTCACTCTGGACGCTGTCCTGTTTTGTATCCTCAGCTGCAGCCTGATCTTCCTGACTGCTTACTGCCTGATCTGTACTTTCCGCATAGACAAAAGCCCCGCTCGAAAAGCTCAGGCAAAGAGCCAGCAGCATGGCTGTCACTCTGTATTTCATATCATATCCTCCTTGCCCGGTTTCAGAAATGTCCTCCTCCCCAGGCTATATAAAACGGTTTTTATCATATATGATATGTTCTTTTTCGTCAACTTTACTGTTCGCTCATTGCACCGATCAGAGGCGGAAGAAGCTGCTTTTTCCGGGACAGGACATTGGGCAAAAGGACACTGTGCTCCTCTGCCTTTGTATCAAAGGCTTCCTCTACATAGCTGACCGCATCCTTCCCTGCGAAGATCAGATCCGTTACCTCCGTAAAGATATTGGTCATCATGAAGAAGACCATATCCAGGTCATTCGTAGAAGACGAATTCTCCAGGAAGTCGATCACTCTGGCCTTTAATTCCTCTCCTTCCTCTTCTGACATGATATTGACCTGACCGACACCAAAGCTGATCTCTCCTGCCTGGAATTTCTTGAAATCCTGGAAGAAGATGGAATCAATGGAGCGATCCGCAAAATTACTGCCGGCCTTGAACATTGCCATTGCGTGTTCTTCTACATCTACATTGGCGATCTTGGCAAGACGGTAAGCGATCTCCTCGTCCACCTTTGTGCAGGTCGGAGAACGGAAAAGCAGGGTGTCGGAAAGAATCGCTGAAAGGAGAAGGCCTGCGATCTGCGGCGGGATCTCCACTCCCTGCTCATCAAAGATCTGTGTCAGAATCGTTGCCGTACAGCCCAGGGGCTGATTTCGGAAATAAATGGGTCCCAAGGTCTGAATGTCACCGATCTTATGGTGATCGATCACTTCGAGGATCTCGGCATTCTCCAGGCCCTCAACTGCCTGTGTCGTTTCCTGATGGTCAACCAGGATGACCTTTCTCTTCTGTTCATTGATCAAATGCCGTCTGCTGATCATACCGGAGTATTTATTCTTCTTATCTAAGACCGGATAGTTTTTGTATCTGTGCTTGGAAAGTTCTTCCTTCACATCCGCTGTCAGCTGATCGGTATGGAAGGTGATCAGATTCTCCCTGGTCATAAAATAGCTGACCGGCATACTCTGCTCCAGGAGTTTGGATACGGAATAGGTGTCCTTATTTACACAGATGACATGGGTGCCGGCTTCTCTCGCCTTTTCCTTCCATTCCATGTCAACATCCTCGACCGTACAGATAATGATACAACCGGCCTTGCATTCAAGAGCCCGGTTCATCATCTTATGGCGCTTGGTCAGGATCACCAGATCTCCTTCTTCCATGCAGGCTGCCATATAGTCCGGATTGGCCGCTGCGATCAGGATCTTGCCCTTAGTATAATAATCCTCCGCTCTTCCGACAACGACCTTGCCGCCAATCGTATCTGCCATGGTCTTAAACTTTGTATGTGCTTCAGAGATCATGTAAGGATTCATCGTCTCCATATAGGAAAGGGCAATATCCTCCATGGTGATCAGTCCTTCCAGACGGCCGTGTCTTACCACGGGAACGGTGGACATTTTATTCTGCCGCATCACATTCCAGGCATCTCTTAGGGAAGACTCCCTGGAAATTCCTTCCATCTTCTCATAATCCACATCAAAAAGGCGTTTTGTAATGTCATCAAAGAAAAGCGGCCTTTCTGCGCCAAAGCTTTCCAGGACATAATTCGTTTCCCCATTGATATTCCCTGCACAGGCCGGAATATAATGCTGGGTCCCTGTTACCTTATTTTTCAGATAAGCATAAGCGATTGCCGAACAGACGGAATCTGTATCCGGATTCTTATGACCGATAACAATTACATTTTCATTCGATAAAGCCATTTCTTATCCCCCAGTGCGCACTCCCGCGCTTCTTGCATTTCAAGCATTCCTTCGTCTTTACAGACTCTTTTTATTTTACCATACTGCTATAAAAAAAACAGCTTCTCCCGGATTTTCGTTTTACCCTCTTTTTTTTATTTGTATTATTTATTCCAACAGTTACATCATTCAAACAGATCTTCCACACCACACCCCAGAACCCGGGACAGATTTACAAGAGTCTGCGCTTCTGCCTTTCGGATATCCTGCTGCCTTTGTTCATACAACTGCACCATGCGCAGAGAGCAACTTTAACGCAAACAGACATACCTTATTTTTATCTCATTTATTTTCTCATATCCCGGATCATGCTCACCGCGATCATCACCGCAGCAACGATCATGATCACCAGTCCGATATTTTCTCCCCCAAAATCTATCCAGTTATGAAAGTTTACGCCTGGTCTGACAACTCTGCTGCTGTAAGCAATGCTGACCAGCGTGTTAGCGAAAAACATCCATACGCCACAAAGTGCAACTGTGATACTGGTTTTCATTAAGCGACTGCATCTGATGTATCGGAACACCACAAAGATTGCCCATGCAAGTATTGCAAAAATTGTCAATACCCAAAGGTTCTGAGCGATGATGGCTCCTGTCACGCCTTTCACATAGAACAGGCATCCGAAAAATACCATCAGATACACCAATACGGTATCAACCGCCAGACAGATCAGTCCTTTGTGCTGTAAAATCGACCAGTTAAAATGCCAGCTGCATAGAATGATCGGCAAAAATACACTGAGCAAGCCAAAGCTGACGCCAAGCAGAGACATGATCAACCAGTCACCACCTAATACGATCCGGCAGACACACAGCATGTAAATGAGTGAGCCATAAAAACACCAGAAACATTTTTCTGCGCGTCTTGTTTTGGTCATCACCGGTACATTGATAAAGGAAAATACCATGGAAAGGCCGCCGACTACGATAAAGAACCAGGACAGGCGATGCTCTGTCACAAGGTTTCCGATAAAGCATGGAATCAAAACGGCCAGATAGCAGATATAGGTAACCCGTGTATAACCTTTTAAAATTCTCAGATATCCGCGGGACTGTTCCTCGACCTCACGCTGATGCATGTCATCACTGGCGGTCAGAAGTTCATGTTCCGATACATGTAAGATCTCGCATAAACTGGTGACCAGTGTCATATCCGGGTAGGATAAACCTCTTTCCCATTTGCTGACTGCTGATTCTGATACAAATAACTGTTGTGCCAGCTCTTTTTGTGAGAGCCCGGCCGCCTTTCTTTTTTCTTTTATATATCGTCCGAAATTTTCTCTTTTTTCCATTTCAGGTTTTACTCCTTTCGATTTCTGCAGTGCTGTCTGTGCGCCCAGTTATAACAGCAATCCCCTTCCCCGTCAATCTTTTCGTTCAAAAAAAGGACTCGACCGTTGGTCAAGTCCAGTGTTTATGCGGGTTTGTGCCACTTTATCAAATTTTAAAATTCGAATCTCTGTATCTGTTTTCTCTCAAAAAACTTGCCTCTCACATCTGATGCTCTATCTCGTTTTCAGATCCAGACAGACCTTTCAAAACCTTCGTTACAGCATCTCAGCATTAATTGTTGACAGTCTTCCTTTTTGTATGCTTTAATGGTTAAAAGCGTTACGCTTTAACGCGTTTAAGTAATTAAGTGCAATTTCGGAGGAGAGAAAAATGTTACTCAAACTACTTGTTCTATGTGTCTTTTTTGCCGTCATCATCGGTGTCGGCCTTGCCTGCAGAAAGTCTTCTACCGACGTCAATGGCTTTGTTCTCGGCGGCCGCTCTGTCGGTCCCTGGCTGACCGCCTTTGCCTACGGTACCTCTTACTTTTCTGCTGTTATCTTTGTCGGCTATGCCGGACAATTCGGTTGGAAATACGGTATTGCCTCTACCTGGATCGGTCTTGGCAATGCTGCGATCGGTTCCTTCCTGGCCTGGGCCATTTTAGGCCGCCGCACCAGGATCATGAGTCAGCATTTGGATACGGCAACCATGCCGGAATTTTTCGGTAAGAGATTTTGCGATTCCAAGCTGAAGGTTCTGGCCTCGGTGATCATCTTTATTTTCCTGATTCCTTATACCGCTTCCTTATATAATGGTCTTTCCCGCCTTTTCGGTATGGCCTTTCATATTGATTACACAGTCTGTATTATCATCATGGCGATCCTGACCGCCATCTATGTTGTCGCAGGCGGCTATATGGCAACTGCCATCAATGACTTTATTCAGGGCTGCATCATGCTGGTCGGCATTGTTGCCGTCGTTCTGGCTGTCCTGAATCTGCACGGGGGCTTTCTGTCCTCCCTGGATGCCCTCGCAAGGGTAGAAGACGCCAGTGTTTCCACTACACCCGGCGTATTCGCTTCCTTCTTTGGACCGGATCCCTTAAATCTAGCCGGTGTTGTCATCCTTACCTCTCTGGGAACCTGGGGACTTCCTCAGATGGTACAGAAATTCTATGCAATTAAAAGTGAGGATTCTATTAAGAAAGGAATGGCGATCTCCACCTTCTTCGCCCTGGTCGTATCCGGTGGCTGCTACTTTTTGGGTGGCTTCGGCCGACTCTACAGTGCGCAGATCAATATCAAGGCAGACGGCTATGATGCCATTGTTCCAACCATGATCTCCCAACTTCCCGATCTTCTGATCGGCCTGGTTGTCATTCTGGTTCTTTCTGCTTCTATGTCTACCCTATCTTCTCTGGTTCTGGCCTCCAGTTCCACCCTGACCATTGATGTGATCAAGGATAATATCATCAAAAATATGAATGAGAAAAAGCAGGTTCTCTGGATGCGGATACTGATCGTTGTCTTTATCCTGATCTCGGTTATCCTGGCTGTTATCCAGTACAAGAGCAATGTTACCTTTATCGCCCAGCTGATGGGTATCTCCTGGGGTGCTCTGGCCGGTGCCTTTCTGGCTCCCTTCCTTTACAGTCTCTACTGGAAAAGGGTCAGCAAAGCAGCCTGCTATGTCAACTTTATCTTCGGTGCCGGCATCATGGTACTGAACATGCTGGCAAGATCCGCCTTCCCGGCCTTCCTGCAGTCACCGATCAACTGCGGTGCCTTCGCCATGCTGGTCGGATTTATCATTGTTCCCATCGTCAGCCTTCTGACCAAGGCGCCTGAGGAGAAGCACATTGACTTCTGCTTTTCCGGTTATCAGAGAACGGTTCGCGTAAAGGAGAAGTTCTACTATCCGGCTGAGGATGAGGCGGAGGAGAACTAAGAGTTCCCGGACAAAATGTGTTGATAAAAACCGCCTTCAGCCCTTGAAAATACTGGGCTAAAGACGGTTCAATCTTCAACTAAAGAAAGAGAATGATTCTAACGAGCATTCTCTTTCTTTTTGTTAGCTATCAGTTAAATATTATCGTACTTTGCGGGTGAGATATGCCGCAAAAGTGGCTCTCCTATCTCTCCTATCTCTCTTTCGCCCAGCCAAAACTGGAGGAAACTGCCTTTTTCCAGCCTTCCAGTTCTTTTTCTCTCTTTTCTTCCGACATCTCCGGCAAGAATTCTCTTTCTATCTCGCAGCTGGTCACGATCTCTTCCCGATCCTTCCAATAGCCTACCGCAAGGCCTGCAAGATAGGCTGCTCCCAGAGCCGTTGTTTCTACACAAACCGGTCTTCTAACCGGTGCATTGATCAGATCTGACTGGAACTGCATCAGGAAATTATTTCTGCAGGCTCCGCCATCTACCTTTAGTCCGCTCAAATGAATGCCGGAATCCGATTCCATGGCCTGCAAAACATCATTGGTCTGAAAAGCCAAAGATTCCAAAGTAGCGCGAATGATATGACACTTATTCACACCTCTTGTCAGCCCGGTAATCATACCTCTCGCATAAGGATCCCAGTAGGGTGCTCCCAGACCCGTGAAGGCCGGTACCACATAACAGCCATTGGTATCCTCTACCTTTGTCGCGTAATATTCCGAATCCCCTGCGCTGTCGATCAGTTCTAATTCATCTCTCAGCCACTGGATGGCTGCCCCAGCCACATAGACAGAACCTTCCAAGGCATAATTCACCTTGCCGTCGTAACCCCAGGCGATGGTTGTCAGCAGACCGTTTTCTGACCGGATCGGTTTTTCTCCGGTATTCATCAGCATAAAGCAGCCTGTTCCGTAAGTATTTTTTGCCTCTCCCTCTTCAAAACAGGCTTGACCAAAAAGAGCTGCCTGCTGGTCTCCCGCTACACCGGAGATCGGAATCTCTTTTCCAAAGAAAGTTGGATCCGTATAACCAAAAAGTCCGCTGGAGGGCACTGCCTTCGGCAGCATACTTTCCGGAATGTTCAGTTCCTGCAGGATTTCCTTATCCCAGCAAAGCTCATGAATATTAAAGAGCATGGTTCTGGAGGCATTGGAATAATCCGTTTTATGCTCCTTGCCGGCCGTCAGCTTCCAGATCAGCCAGCTGTCCACGGTTCCAAAAAGCAACTTTCCTTCTTCTGCCTTCTCTCTCGCTCCCTCTTCATGATCCAGGATCCATTTTAATTTTGTTCCGGAAAAATAAGGATCGATCACCAGACCGGTCTTGTCCCTATAAGACTCCGTCAGGCCTTTTTCGATCAGTTTCTGCGCATAATCCGCTGTTCTTCTGCACTGCCATACGATCGCATGACAGATTGGATCCCCGCTTTCCTTATCCCAGACAATGGTTGTCTCTCTCTGATTGGTAATGCCGATGGCCGCGATCTCTTCCGCAGCTGCTCCGATTTTCTGCATGGCCTCCTGGGCAACCAGCAAAATGGTCATCCAGATTTCATTTGCATCATGTTCCACCCAGCCCGGCTGCGGAAAATACTGGGTAAATTCCTTCTGCGCCATACTGCAGATCTCACCCTTTTCGTTAAAAAGGATGCATCTGTTGCTTGTCGTTCCGGCATCTAATGCCATAATGTACTTTTTCATTTTTCCGTTTCCTTTTCCTGTTCCCTTTTCATTGAATTTATGTCTTTAAAGCCTTACCCGCAATTTTGCAATATTCTCTACCTGTGAAAGAAGCTGGTAGACTAGCACACAATCACATGAGCAGAATAGAAAGCTTTCCATTACTCACCCTCATACAGAAGTTCTTCCAGCAGGTTCAGATTCTCATCGGAATGCTCCAGTTCCCTGCAAAAGCCGGAGCTGATCCGGATCAGCTCCCTGCGATCCACCGCTTTTCCTTTCGCCAGCATAGAGGCAATTGCCATTTCCTCTATTATTTTCACAGAAAAGACAGCCATCTCCACCTTCTCTATCAGCCAGTCATCATAAACCGCGCCACAGAAATAGATGAAAATAAAATAAACCGCAATCTGTTCCATCGCGCTCTTCCAACTTTCCCGGCCCTCTGCATAGCCTTCCTGATAAAAGCTTTGCACAGCCCGGGCATAGTCTTTTGCTCCCACCTGGTATAAAAGCTTTTCTGCCTGATCCCGGTCTTTTTTCCAGCTGTCTCTTAGCAGCTCAAATTCCTTTAAATAAGAAAAAAGTTTCTTTCTCTCTTCAAAACGGTGGGGCATATCCTCCTCTGTAGACGCCTCCGCTTCTCTTTTCTTATCTGCAAAATCCTGAGAGATTATCTTTTCCGCCTCTTTCTTTCCTTCCGCCTCTGCGATTTCTCTTTCCGCCTTTTTCAAAATATCATCCATTTCGAAAATACGGTTCTCATCAATCGCATCCTGCAAAGCTCGGCCAAGTTTTTCTGCCGACAGAAGTCGCTCCCTCAGCGGTCTTGTTCTCTCCTGCAGGATCCGAAGCAAGAGTTCCCTACTATCCAAGAGTTTGGAATAAAGGAGATAATCGAACTCTTCGTATTCCTCATATTCCTCATCCTCTTCCATTAAGAAAGAAAGAGTCTCTTTTTCCTCGAAAATGATCCTTGCCGCCTCCGGACAGGACATACCAAGAGAGATTTCCCTGACTTCTTCAAATTCCTCGATATGTCTCGGATAGCTTCTACAGGTATCACACCAATCCTCTTCCTTCTGGCTGGTCCAAAAGATCTGACAAAGTCCGTCCTCCCTCAGAAAATGGCAGTCTCCGTTTGCTTTTTGTTTAAAGCAGCTCTGCTCCACATCCAAACCGGCGCGAATGCTTTCGCCAAGGCTTCCCTGCATCTTCTGATAATGCTGCATGGTCTCTTCATCGATCATGATCTGCCAGCCTCTGCAGCAGGTATCCGGACAGTCTGCTCCGATACATTTAAATTTGTCGTAATATGATGGTCTTATATATTGCATGTTTCCAGATTACACTTTTTTTCCACTCTGCGCAAACGAGAGTTATAGGACGTTACTTGGCTAATGACTCATACCGATCAATTTTTGTACCGCAGGTGTGAGATATGCCGCAAAGACACGCTTCATTTCCTACTCACTGCAGGCGGCGTATTCGCGAAGACTACCGCAAAACTCGCGCTTCGCGCTCACTCAGGGCTAACGCCCTTCGACCCCTTGGGCACAATGCTCTCGTCTTCGCTGCCAGCCTGCAGTTCCCTACGGAAGCCTCGCTACCGTCTTTTGCGCGCATATCTTCACACTTTGCAGTACTGGAAATTTCCCTGAAACGTCAAAAAACGCAATATAAAAGGCACCACCTGATCTTTTCTTCAAGTGATGCCTTTTATCCAACTATGCTTTCTGAAACATCCATTGGTCCCTTCTCCTTTTTCTAAGTTACGGGCTTCTTAAGCTCTTTTTCGTTTATTTCTTTTTTGCATTTCCTTGTACCCATCCAATGGCTTTCCTTTGTCTTCTTCCGACCTTTGAATACGATCTCTTTTTTTAAAGCTTCTATTCTTTTCTTATAAATATTGCCGGGTATCCGTTTCTCATTGGACTTCGTGTTTCTTTTACATTGGACTATGCCTTCCTTTCATAAACTTCAAAAAAGCGAAACTAAAGTTTTCTTTGGACCGTACCTCCTTTTTTGAAATTTCCCGATTCTTTTTCTTCTATGAACTGCTAAGATATCTTCCGCTCTCTTTTTACTTCATATCGTCTCTATCGGGATCCTTTTCTTTTTTATCTCTTTGATTTGTCTATATCTTAACCGCAATTCTGCATTCTGTCAATCCTTTTTCTGATATTTTTAAAATTCAGAATCTTTGTTTCAGTCATTCTTTTTGTACTATTTCGAATTTTCAGATAACTTTACTTTCTTCTTTTTCTTTTCAAGCTTTGGACACAGTTTTTCCATTATCTTTTTCTGGCACTCTTCTTTAAATATGATACAATAAGCTTTACACATAAGGGTATTATGTTCACCAATTCATTTT
>CAVHNP010000031.1:0-24612 GCA_963637505.1 Prevotella sp. CAG:279 | reverse complement strand
ACAAGAAGATGGGATGATAATAAGGAGTCTTCCCGTCCCATGCGTTCGAAGGAAGTAAGCTGAATGAAGGTTCTATGCGTGCCGATGTTAACCTCTCTGTCAGAGAAGTCGGATCAGAGAAATTCGGTACCAGAACAGAGATGAAGAATATCAACTCCTTCAAGGCAATTCAGCATGCTATCGAGGGAGAAAGAGAAAGACAGATCGAGCTTCTTGAAGAGGGCAGAGCCGTTATTCAGGAGACAAGAAGATGGGATGATAATAAGGAGTCTTCCCGTCCCATGCGTTCGAAGGAAGATGCCCAGGATTATCGTTATTTCCCGGATCCGGATCTGGTTCCGATCGTGGTTTCCGATGAATTCCTGGAGGAGATCCGTTCCCGTCAGCCCGAGCTGCAGGAAGAAAAGCTGGCAAGATATGAGAAGGATTATGACATTCCTGCTTATGATGCACAGATCATTACTTCCTCCAAGAAGATGGCTGATTTCTTTGAGGCAACCACAAAGATCTGCGGTAAGCCGAAAAAGGTTTCCAACTGGCTCATGGGTGAGACTCTGCGTCTGCAGAAGGAAAACAGCTTAGAGCAGGATCAGATCCCCTTCTCACCGGTTCACCTTGCAGATCTGATCGATCTGGCAGAAGACGGCAGCATCAATAATACGGTTGCCAAGGAAGTCTTTGAGGAGATCTTTAAGAATGATATCGATCCCAAGCAGTATGTTGAGGAGCATGGCTTAAAGAGCGTAAGCGATGAAGGCGAGCTGCGTGCCATCGTAGAAGAAATGATCGCAAAGAATCCGAAGGCAATCGAGGATTACAATAATGGTAAGAAAAAGGCTCTTGGTGCCATCGTCGGACAGACAATGAAGGCAACCCAGGGCAAGGCAAACCCGGGAACAGTGAATAAGATCCTTATGGAGATCCTGGGTGAATAAGCAGAAAGAAAGAGACGCTTTAGCTGAGATGGAGTTCTTATAGGATTCCCTGGGCTTGCGTATCTGAAAGGAAATACCGGCAGGGCTTAGGCTTTGCCGGTATAGGTATATATGATGAGTGAAAATAATAATAACAATAATCAGAATCAGGATGGCTATGAACGTTTCTGTTCAATGTGCCACCGGCCGGAGAGCATTGCAGGCAAGATGATGACCCTGACAAACGGCATCAATATCTGCATGGATTGTATGCAGAAATCCATTGATATGATGAATCGTTCTGACCTGAATCTGGATCGCCTGATGAAAGAAGGAGCCTGGCAGAATATGCCCTTCCCGGACCTGGAGAATATGATGCATATGGATATGCCACAGGAGCAGAAGATCAAGAAAAGGGCAGAGAAAAAAGAAGGCGAGGCAGCAGATCCGGTGATCGATATTAAGAAGATCCCGGCTCCGCATAAGATCAAGGCCTATCTGGATGAATATGTTGTAGGCCAGGATCAGGCCAAGAAGATCATGTCTGTTGCTGTTTATAACCACTATAAGAGGGTTGCCAGCGACACCATGGATGAGATCGAGATCGAAAAATCCAATATGCTGATGATCGGACCGACAGGCTGCGGAAAGACCTATCTGGTAAAGACCATGGCCAAGCTTCTGGATGTGCCCCTTGCGATCGCAGATGCAACTTCTCTGACGGAGGCCGGCTATATCGGCGATGATATCGAGTCTGTTTTATCCAAGCTCCTTGCCGCAGCAGACAATGATGTCGACCGGGCAGAGTGCGGTATCGTTTTCATTGACGAGATCGATAAGATCGCCAAGAAGAAAAATACCAATCAGAGAGATGTCAGCGGTGAATCTGTTCAGCAGGGCATGCTGAAGCTCTTAGAGGGAGCGGATATTGAGGTTCCGGTCGGGGCCAGCAGCAAAAATGCCATGGTACCGATGACGACCATCAATACGAGAAATATCCTCTTTATCTGCGGCGGTGCTTTTCCGGGTATCGAAGAGATCATCAAGGAGCGCCTGAATAAGGAGTCTTCGATCGGCTTTAAGGCAGATCTGAAGGATAAGTATGATGACGATGAGAATCTCCTCCAGAAGGTTAAGGTGGAGGATGTCCGCAAATTCGGTATGATTCCCGAGTTTTTGGGAAGACTGCCTATCCTTTTCTCCATGGAGAAGCTGACAACGGAGATGCTGATGCATATCCTGACCGATCCGAAAAACGCCATTTTAAAGCAGTATCAGAAGCTTCTGGCTCTGGATGAGGTGAAGCTGGACTTTGATGAAGGAGCCATTCGTTCTATTGCCGAGAAGGCAAAGGAGAAGGATACGGGAGCCAGGGCTCTTCGTGCCATTATCGAGGAATTTATGCTGGATATCATGTATGAGATTCCGAAGGATGATAACATTGGCCAGGTGATCATTACAGAAGATTATATCGAGGGAAAGGGTGCGCCTCAGATCATCATGAGATCGGCACCAAGGCTGGATGAGAAAGCGGCAGAGGAATAAAAATTGATCGGACTGCAGGTAAAAAATATAAAAGACTTTATGAATCATCTCTTCGTCCGGGACAGCTTTGAATGGATGGATCTGGTCGAGGTGGTGATCGTAAAGGACTATATGCTTACGATCGAGGGAAAAAGGCAGCTGCCCTATGAAAGAAAACAGGAAGAGGGGGCGGATCCCGGGGAAAAAGCAGAAAAGAAGGAAGCAGAATATCTTTCTTACCGGGAGATGAGACCCCTTCTTCTGACCCATATCCGGGGGAAGGAAACGCCGCAGCTGATTCGTATGACCCTGGCTCTTTCGGCAGAAAAGTTCGCCGGGATGACAGGAAATGCCTTTGAAGCGGATCGGTCTCAGATTGATCGCTTTCTTTTGAACATCCGCTTTGGCAGCCAGGGACTCAGTCTGGTTACGGGCGTCTCTTATCGTTCCTTCAGCATGGAAAAAGAGGCAGAAAAGCGCTGGGATCAGTATATGAAACTCTTTCTAAGGAAAAAGGAGATTGACTTTGAAGAATAGAAGGCAGAGCCGAGGGAAAAGGATCCTTCCCCTTCTTTTGCTTTTATGTCTGCTTCTCACCGGCTGCAGCTCTCCTTTAACCTTTCTGGATCAGCTTGCCTGGGAGCTTGCAGGAGAAAGCGGCAGCGAGGGAGAAGAGACGACAGGAGAAGGGCAGACGGAGGAAAGAGAGGGAACAGAAGGCGAAGAAGAAGGAGCAGAAGCTGAGGTAGACGGCATGTCATACGGCTATGCTCACATTTCTGAGGAGGCTCAGCTCGTTTACCGGCAGATCCTGGCCTGTATAGAGTCCTATGAAGAATCCGTTGAAGTATCTACAAAGGATGCGGACCTTTTGGAGGAGGCCTATCGAGCCCTGATGAGTGACCGGGGAGATCTTTTCTATGTGAACAGCTATTCTTATGTTCAGTATACCAATGCAAAGGATGAGATCCTCTCTCTGGAATTCAAACCGGCTTATACCATGTCGGAAGCAGAAAAAGAAGCCTACCAGAGCTCGATCGACGAGATCGTCAGCTCTACCTATCTGTCAAGGATCAGTGAGGAGATGACAGACTATGAGAAGGCACTTACCATGTTTGAGGCTCTGATCGAAAATGTTTCCTATCAGAAGGGAGCCGAGCAGAATCAGAATATTATCAGCAGCTTTGTTTATGGGCAGACTGTTTGTCAGGGTTATGCCTCTGCTTATCAGTATCTGATGCAGCTGCTGGGAATTCCTTCCTTTATCGTGACGGGAACGGCTTCGGGTTCTTCTCATGCCTGGAATATGATTTTTTTGGACGGAAACTGGTATAATGTTGATGTGACCTGGGGCAATGCCAGCTATTCCATGGACGGACAGGGAGAGGGTCAGGAGACAGATAATTATGTAAACTATGCCTATTTTTGTATCGGTAATGCACTTCTGAATCAGACCCATGAAGCAGAGCAGATTTACGAACTTCCGGAGACTCCGTCAGATCAGGATTCTTATTATGTCCATGAAGGGCTCTATTTTACAGGGCTGGATGTAAATGCAATGGATCAGATTCTCGCCCAGGCCTATAGTGAGCAGAGAAGTTGTTCCATGATGATGGCGGATGAAGAAAGTTATCAGGAAGTTCTGGATTTTTATATTACAAAGCAAAACATTACAGCGCCCTGTCCCGGTATTACAAGCATAAAATACATTCAGGATCCGGTCTGTCATGTTTTGATCTTTCAGTTTTAGGGAGAAAGATCCCGGGATAAGGAAAGGGGAAGAAAAATGTATCAAAAGGAAGAGGGCAGCTTTGCCAGCAGCAACGGAGTAAACAGTATCCAGTATTTTGTCTACAAACCCCAGGGGGAGGCAAAGGCCATGATCCAGCTGGTTCATGGTATGTGTGAATATATCGAAAGATATGAGCCCTATATCGAATTTCTGACAGAGAAGGGCTTTCTGGTATACGGAGACAATCATCTCGGTCATAAGGGCTCGATCCGGGGACCGCAGGATCTGGGCTTTTTTGCAGAGGAGGATGGCTGGATCGACCTGGTAAAGGATGAATACAGACTGACGAAGATCATGAAGGAAGCCTATCCGGAGCTTCCGCTTTTCCTTTACGGTCACAGCATGGGTTCCTTTATTTCCAGAGCCTATATTACCTCTCATGCAGATGAGATAAAGGGCGTAATTCTGAGCGGAACGGCAGGTTCTAACAGTGCCCTTGGCATGGGGATGAAGATTGCCTCTTTTGTAAAGAAGATCAGAGGGGCAAGATCCCAGAGTGCTCTGATCCCTATGCTGATGTTCGGCAGCTACAATAAGAGATATAAGGATGTCAGATCGGCCAATGCCTGGCTGACCAGGGATGAGAGAGTGGTAGAGGCTTATGATGCAGACGAATACTGTGGTTTTACCTTTACGACCAGTGGTTATCTGGATCTGATGAAGCTTCTGGAATTCGTGACCTCAGACAGCTGGTATGGCAAGGTAAAGGCAGACCTGCCGATCTATGTCGTGAGCGGAAGCATGGATCCGGTCGGCGGCTGGGGAGATGGTATTAACGAAGTTGCTTCCAAGCTGAAGCAGACGGAGCGGGCAGACTGCAGCGTTAAGCTTTACAAGGATATGCGGCATGAGATCCACAATGAGATCGATAAGGAAGTCGTATGGAATGATATTGCAGGCTGGATAGAGGATAGAATATAAGCATGTCACTGAGATTGATTGCCGGTAATTCCGGCGGAGGAAAAACACAGTATCTGTATCAGCATATCATAGAGGAAGCAGACCGGCACCAGGATCAGAATTATCTGGTTCTGGTGCCGGAGCAGTTTACCCTGGAAACCCAGAGAGATCTGGTGGAACTGCATCCGGGACACAGTCTGAGCAATATCGATATTCTCAGCTTTCAAAGATTATCCCTGCGCCTCATGGAGGAAGCCGGCCTCAGCGTGAAGAAGGTTCTGGATGATACCGGCAAGAACTTTATGCTCAAGCAGATTGCCGAAAAGAGGCGGGGAGAGTTGAAGAGCCTGCAGGGCGGCCTTTCCAGAATGGGCTTTATCGATGAGATCAAATCCTTCATCTCCGAGCTGATGCAGTATGATCTCAAGCCGGAGGATCTGGATGAAATGATCCAGGCAGCGGAGCAGGTCAGTCTAAAGATGAAACTGGAGGATATCCGGCTGATCTACAGGGATTTTCTGGACTTACTGGGGGAAGAATATACGACTTCGGAGAGCATGTTAGAGAAAGTGGCAGAGCTTGCCGGCTCCTCAAAGATGCTTTCTTCTTCTGTCATCGCCTTGGACGGATTTACCGGCTTTACGCCGATCCAGGTAACCCTCTTGCGGGAGCTGATGCGGGCATCCGCCGAACTTTATGTGACGGTTACCATCGATGAGAGGGAAGATCTTTTGCGAAAAGGAAGCATGGAGGATCTCTTTTACCTGAGTAGGGAAACCATCCGCCTCCTTTATCGCCTGGCGGAGGAGACCGGAACAAGGGTTGAAGATACTGTTTTTCCCGGCAAGGGGAATCTTTTTCGCTTCAAAAATGCAGAATATCTCTATCATCTGGAGCAGAATCTCTTCCGCAAAAAACAGGAAAAGGTTGACATAAATAAAAATGAAGAAGACAGAGCCCGCTTTGATCAGCAGATCAGGATCTGCAGCCTGCCCTCGCCTTTAGAAGAGGTAAGGTTTGCGGCAGAGGAGATCAAAAAGAAGGTCTTAAGCGGGGACTACAGCTACGGTGATTTTGCGGTTGTTTCTGCAGCGCCGGAGCTTTATCAGGAATATGCCAGAGAGGTCTTTGGGGAGCTGGGCATTCCGATCTTTATGGATCAGACCCAGAGGATTCTCTTTCATCCCTTTGTTGATCTGATCCGCAGCCTTTTGCAGATTCTGACCGATGATTTTTCCTATCGCAGCATCTTTGCTTATCTAAGATGCGGTTATGCGCCTTTTTCCGAGGATGAGGTGGATAAACTGGAAAACTATGTGCTTTCTGCAGGGATCAGAGGTTTCTCTATGTGGAAAAAGCCCTGGAGAAGGAATCGCCTGCAGTTGGATGAGGAAGAACTGAAGGCCGTCAATGCGCTCCGTAAGAGGATGCTGGAGCATTTTTCTTCTTTTCGGGAGGAGATGCTGAAGAAAGAAAGCAGTATCGAAGAGAAAAACAGGTGCCTTTATCAGTTCCTGCTTGAGATCCGGGCAGGAGAAAGGCTTCAGAAAAATGCAGCAGTCTTTTTGGAGAAAAAGGATCCGGTCAGAAGCAGGCAGGAGGAGCAGATCTATCCCCTGGTCATGCAGGTATTAGAGAAGCTGTCGGCTCTTCTGGGAGACAGCTGGATCAGCCTGAAGGAATATAAGGAACTTTTGGAAGCCGGTTTTGCGGCGACCAGCCTTAGGGTAACACCCCAGCAGGGAGATCTGGTTCTGATCGGCGATATCGAACGAACCAGACTGAATCACATCAAGGGGCTTTTCCTTCTGGGAGCAAATGATGGAGTTCTCCCTTCTGTTTCGGGAGAGGGAGGAATCCTGTCGGAGTTTGAGCGAAAGAGCCTGAAGGAGGCAGATTTCAACCTTGCCTACAGTGCGAGGGAGCAGGCCCTGATGCAGAATTTTTACCTATATCTGAATCTGACCAAGCCGGAGAAGATGCTTTCTGTCAGTTATTCCGGCATGAATGCCGAGGGAAAAAGCCAGAGAAAGTCCTTCCTGGTCTCTGCAATTCGGAAGCTTTTTGAGGGAATGGAAGTCAAAGAGATCAGTCCCAAGCCCTCTTACCTGACACCGGCAGCCTCCCTTCTTCCTTTTGCAGAGTCCGAGAAGGCTCTGGCAGAAGGAAAAGAGACCGATGCCCTCCTGCAGATGCTGACAAGGTGGTATGGGGAAAAGGAGGACTGGCGGCTGAAGGCAGAGCGGATCGAAGAGGCTGCCTTTCTTAGCAATGCGGATCTTCTGATCAGTAGCGAGATGGCAGAAAGCCTTTACGGAAAAATGTTGAAGGGCAGTATTTCCAGACTGGAAAAATATGCTTCCTGTCCCTTTGCCCATTTTGCGGGCTATGGCCTGAATCTGCAGGAAAGGGAGATCGCTTCTTTTGAAGCTTTGGATATCGGAAACCTCCTGCATGCGGCCATGCAGATCTATACCGGCAGGGTCAGGGAGCTGGGCTATACTTTCCATTCCCTGGAGGCAGAAGAAGTTGTCCAAATCTCTGATTTTGCGATCGAGGCGGCAGTCAATGCCCAAGCGGACAGAACCTATCTGGATACGGCTGCGGAAGCGGAGCTCTTAGAACGATTAAAGAGGGTTTTCCGCAGAACAGCCTGGAATGTGACCAGACAGATCAAGGCAGGCAGCTTTGAACCGGTAAAAGAAGAGGCGGTATTTGAACATATCCTTCCTTTAGATCAGAATAAAAAGATGCTCCTTCGGGGTAAGATCGACCGCGTGGATCAGGCCATGACAGAAGAGGAGAAGCTGCTCCGGATCATTGATTATAAATCCTCTTCGAAGAGCTTTGTCCTGGATGATTTTTATCACGGACTCTCCATCCAGCTGCCGATTTACATGAATGCTCTGATGGAGATGGAAGAGAAAAAGCATTCCGGAGAAAAGCTGACGCCGGCCGGCATTTTTTATTATGCCATGACCGATCCTATGATCGAACTGGAGGAGGAAGACGAGGAGAAGCTGCAGAAGGAGATCCGGAAGGCGCTGGCCATGAAGGGACTGATGCCGGATGGCGAAGCAGTCAGAGAGGCAACAGACCGGAGCGAAAAGAAGGATGCAGATGTGGTGTCCGGTCTTTCGGTCAATAAGGACGGAAGTCTGTCCAAGAATGCATCGGCGGTGATTTCAGAGAAGGAATTTGCCCGTATCCTGCAGTATGCGGAGAAAAAAGCAATTGATCTTGGAAATGAGATCGCAGAAGGAAAGATCAAGGCAGCCCCCTATGAAAAAGCCGGAAAAAAGGGCTGTGATACCTGTCCTTACCGGAGTCTTTGCGGATTTGATCCCAAGATAGAGGGTTACCGTTATCGAAGCCTGGTAGGGATGAAGAAAGAAGAAGTTCTGGAGAAGCTGAGAGAAGCGGACAGACAGGAAGAAAAAAAGGAGGGAGAGGACAAATGAAATGGACAGAAAAACAGCAGGAAGTCATCTCCCGCAGAGACAGAAATATCCTGGTGTCTGCGGCAGCAGGCTCCGGCAAGACGGCAGTTCTGGTCGAACGTATCATTCAGAGAATTTTGGATGAAAGGCAGAAGATCGACATTGACCGGATTCTGGTCGTTACCTTCACCAATGCGGCAGCGGCGGAAATGCGGGAGAGAATCGCGGATGCCATTGAGAAAAAGCTGGAGGAGGAGCCGGGAAATGCACACTTACTAAGGCAGTCTTCCCTGATCCATAATGCAAGGATCACGACAATACACAGCTTCTGCCAGTCTGTGATCCGGAATTACTTTTATAAGATTAATCTGGAACCTTCCTTCCGGATCGGAGATGAAGGTGAGATCAGCTTGCTGAAGAGCGATGTTCTGGACAGCCTTCTGGAAGAAAAGTACGCAAAGGGGGAGAAGAACTTTCTGGCCTTTGCAGACCGCTATTCCTCCGATAAGAATGATAAGCCCCTGAAGGAGGCAATCCTAAGGGTTTATGAATATGCCATGAGTGAGCCCTGGCCGAAGAAGTGGCTGGAGGAGGCTCTGGCTGCTTACAGGATAGAAAGCATCGAGGAGCTGGAAGGAGCCGACTGGATGCAGGAGGCGCAAAAGGTTATCGGCGCAGAGATCGCCGGACTGGCTGCCTGCTATGATGAAGTTCTGGCTCTTTGTGAAAAGCCGGGAGGACCTTCTAATTATTTAGAGAAGATTGCAGAGGAAAGAGGCGCCCTTCTTGCGATTGCCGCCTGCAGAGACTTTACTTCCCTTCGGAAAAAAATTGACTATGACTTCGGAAGGCTTCCCCGTAAAAATAAGGATGCGGATGAGGAGATCACCGGGGAGGTAAAGGCGCTCAGAGAAGGGGTTAAGAAGCAGCTTTCGGCCATCCGAAAGGAATGGTTCAGCCAGTCTGCGGAAGAAATGCTTCTTCACATGAAAAATGCAGCGCCCTTTGCAGAAGAACTGGTGCAGATCGTTCTCGAATTTGCGGATCGTTATGAAGCCGAAAAGAGGGAGAGAAATATCCTGGATTTTTCCGATCTGGAGCATAAGGCCTTAAGTATTCTGGTGGAGGAAGAAAGCGGAGAAGCAAGTGAAACGGCAGCAGAATACCGCCGTTTTTATGAGGAGATCATGATCGATGAGTATCAGGACTCCAACTATGTCCAGGAGCTGATCCTTTCTTCGATTTCCAGGGTGAATGAGCCCATACCGAATATGTTTATGGTAGGCGATGTCAAACAGTCCATCTATGGCTTCCGTCTGGCAAGACCGGATCTTTTCATGGAAAAATATCATCGTTATCAGACCAATGGAGAAAGAGACTGCCGGATCGAACTCAGCCAGAATTTCCGCAGCAGAAGCTGTGTTCTGGAGGGGATCAACAGGATCTTTTATAAGCTGATGAAGGCTGATCTCGGCGGGATCGAATATGATGAGGCAAGTGCCCTTTATCCGGGAAATCTTTATCCGACAGAAGATAGGGAGTTTCATAAGACAGAAATCCTTCTGCTGGATAGAGAGGAAGGACCGGAGGGGCTACTTGTGGCCAAAGAGATCAAAAGACTGATGGATCCTTCCGAAAAGATTCAGGTCTTTGATAAGGGAAGCGGACAGATGCGACCGATCCGTTATGGCGACATCGTCATTTTGATGCGGTCCTTGAAGGGGAAGGCGGAAGAGATGACCCAGCTTCTGAAGGATGCCGGCATTCCTGCCATCAGCCAGTCCCAGACCGGCTATTTTTCCGCCATGGAAATCCGGCAGATCCTGTCCTATTTGCAGATCATTGATAACCCCAGACAGGATATTCCTCTGGCAGCTGTTTTAAAAAGTCCCATTTATTCCTTTACCGGAGAAATGCTGGCAAGGATCCGGTCGATCCGGAAGAAGGGGGATTATTATGATGCCTTAAGACTTTATGCGGAGGAGGGAGAAGAAAGCGCCCTTCGGGAGAAGTGCGCTTCCTTTTTGCGGGAACTTGCCTTTTTCCGGGAGCAGAGCAGATTTTTGCAGATGCATGAGCTTTTGAACCTTCTGTTAGAGAAGACCTCTTTTGATAAGATCGCGGCAGCCATGCCGGGTGGAAGTCAGAGGCTGGCCAATATCCGAATGCTCTATGAGAAGACGATTGCCTTTGAAAAAACCAGCTACAGGGGACTATTTCAGTTCAATCGCTATATTGAGCAGCTGCAAACCTATGAGATTGACTATGGAGAAGCGGCCGATCTGGGACAGAGCGAGGATGCGGTCCGAATCTACAGTATTCATAAAAGCAAGGGTTTGGAATTCCCCATTGTCTTTCTCTGCGGATGCGGGAAAGGCTTTAATAAGATGGATCTGAATAATAAGATCCTTTTGCACGGAAAATACGGAATCGGTTTGGATGACATTTCCATAGAAAAGAGAAGCCGTTGTAAAACAGCCCTGAAGAAGGCGATTCGTCTTCAGAATGAGATGGAGATCATGGCAGAAGAGGAGAGGGTTCTCTACGTTGCCATGACAAGAGCCAGAGAAAAGCTGTATATGACAGCTTCCATTAAGAAGATTGATGCAAGCATGCAGGAGCTGCAAAAGGAGAGAAGCTCCGTCAGCTTTTATCAGAGATTCCATGCTGCTTCTTATATAGACTGGATTACAGCCTGCCTGGGGCCGGAGGAAGATCTTTTTAAGATAAAAAGGATCTATCTGGAAGAGCTGGCAGAAGAAAATGCCGAAGAAGCCATGCGGAGTAAGGACTTGCGGAAGAAAGCCAAAGAAGCCGAAATTCTTTATCAGGAAGCCGACTATGAAGCCCTGAAGGAAAGGTTTGACCGGGAGGAAAGACAGGAAGAAAAGCCGGTCATTCCCGCCAAGCTTTCCGTATCGGAATTAAAGCTCGAGCGGATCAGAGAGCAGGATGAGGATATTCCGGAGAGCTTCGGAGAAAAGAAAGACCTCTATATTCCAAGCTTTGCAAAAGAAGAAGAGGAAGAAAATAAGGGCGCCGCTTATGGTACTGCCATGCATCGAATTCTGGAATGCCTGTCCTTTGCGGATTTTGGAAAAGAGAAAGGAAAATCAGCAGAAGAAAATCTGAGACTTGCGCTTGAAAAACTTCTGGATGAAGGCAGAATCAGCAAGGAAGAAAGGGAAGCCATCAGTTTGAGAGGCCTGACAGCCTTTTTGGAAAGCCCTCTTTTTGCCAGAATGAAAAAGGCAGATGAGAAGAAGCTGCTGAAAAAGGAACAGCCCTTTGTAATGAGCATGAAAGCAAGAGAAGCCGATCCTTCTTATGATTCAGATGAGCCCATCCTGATCCAGGGAATCATGGATGCTTACTTTGAAGAAGATGGGAAGACCGTTCTTGTGGATTATAAAACAGACAGGGTAAGCGGGGAAGATGAATTAGCTGACCGCTACCGCAGACAGATGGAACTCTATGCCTATGCCCTTAGGGCTTCCGGAAAGAAGGTGGAGGAAGCGATATTGTATTCCTTTGCGCTGAAGAGGGAAGTGAGGATTTTGATTTAGCTGCGTATGGGGCGAAATTTAGCAAACAAAAGGGCGAGAATGATTCTGCTGGATCATTCTCGCCCCTTGTCGATGAATTATGCTTTTGTCATCGGTATCTGCTTAGTGCGTAATCGGCTCCTCATACTCCACGCCAAAAGTCTCAACCGTAACCGTCTTCATAACCTGCGGAGTCGTAGGCTTGTCACTCCAGTCTCTGTCAACGGTTGCGATCTTGTCAACAACTTCCAGACCCTCGATGACCTTGCCGAATGCAGCATAAGCACCGTCAAGATGCGGAGAAGTCTGATGCATGATGAAGAACTGAGAGCCTGCTGAATTCGGATCCATTGTTCTTGCCATGGAGAGAACACCCTCTGTATGCTTCAGGTTGTTCTCGAAACCATTCTGAGAAAATTCACCATCAATTTCATAGCCGGGGCCGCCCATGCCTGTGCCCTGGGGATCTCCGCCCTGGATCATAAAGCCCGGGATGACTCTGTGGAAGATAACCCCGTCATAGAAGCCTTCCTGAATGAGGGAGATGAAGTTATTTACTGTGTTCGGAGCGATCTCCGGATACAGCTCTGCCTTGATCATATCGCCATTTTCCATTTCAATCGTAACGATCGGATTCTGTGCCATTTAAATGACCTCCATTCTGTAATTAGTATTGATGAATGCGCAAAATTTGGTATACAATAATGCAAGTTGCACACATCATATAGGATCTTTCCTATTTTAATCGAAAAGAGGGAGTTCGTAAAGAAGAAGGCAGGAAGAGAAGTATGAAAATAATGAGATTTATGAACAAAATTCCGGGAGGGGCTTATCTGATCCCGATGATCGCGGCATCGATCCTGGCGACCATTTTTCCCGGCTTTATAGAGTTGGGCGGCTTTACAAGCGCTCTTTTTTCTTCGGAAAGTACGAACTTTGTTATAGCGGTTTTAATCTTTATTGCCGGTGTTCAGTTTGATATCCATGATTTCATTCCGGCGATGAAAAGGGGCGGAGCCTTGAGTCTGGCCAGAATCGGAATCGGTATTCTGGCAGAAGTGATCGTCTTAAAGTGCTTTGGCCCGGACGGCTTTCTTGGAATTTCCGCTCTTGCCATTGTCATTACCCTCTTAAGCTGTAATCCCGGCGTTTACCTGGCGGTCAGTCAGGAATACGGGGATAAGTATGACATTCCCGGTTTCGGTATCATGAACCTGGTTCCGGTTCCGGCGATTCCGGTTCTGATGTTTGGCCTGGCTTCCGGTGTCAGTGCGGATTTTATGAGTCTTCTTACCACTTTGATTCCCTTTTTACTGGGAATGCTTTTCGGAAATATTGACAAGGAACTGGGGCAGACCTTTGCCATGGCAACCCCGGTCTTTATCATTTCCCTGGGCCTTACCTGCGGTGCTTCTATGAATTGGAAAGAACTGATCCTGCAGATCGGCCCCGGACTTATGTTGACAATTCTTTATTTCCTGATTTCCCTTCCCCTGATGCTTTTGGTTGATAAGGGACTTCTGAAGAGACCGGGCTATGCGGCTGTTTCTATGACTTCCATGTCAGGAGTCTCCATTATTATGCCGGCTGCGGTTGCAGCTGCGATTCCTTCTTATGGCAGTTATGCGGCTGCGGCAGCGGCTCAGATCGGACTTGCCGTTGCCCTGACGGATCTCCTGTCCCCCGTATTGATCAGAAAGGCGATCGAAAAGTGGGGCGTATCGGAACTGCAGGGAGAAAAATGAGATCAGTGATGAGATAAAGTACAGCTTTGCAGTCCGCTCGTGCGCAGACGTGTTGTGCAGACATATATTTTATAAAATATAAAAGAAAAACAGAAAACAAGAAGGAAAGTAAGAGAATGACAGATAGATTATGCAGCAGGATTTTTTGGGATGTCGAAGGAGAAGAGGCACCGGAGGAACTGGAGAAGGATTTCCTGATCCTTCCCTTTGATGCCGGAACGGAGCGTTCCTGGAAGATCGTAAACAGCAGGATTTCCATGATGGGAGATCCTGAGAGAATGAAGAAAATGCTTCATTTTGAAGAGGATGCCATTCTGATTAGCTCAGACAACGGTCATCTGGAGCTGGCAGATTATGCCGGGGTTGCTACATTGGGACTGGAAAAGGATATTCGCCTTTTTTGTGATTATGTGGCAGAAAAGGCGGAGAGCCTGGATGCGGATTATATAGAAGAAGCCTATCGGAGATACCATGAGATTCCTTTGGAGATTGCCAGGACAGAGCACCTTCTGATCCGGGAGACCGGAGAGGAGGATCTGACGGAGCTTCTTTCCATCTATCAGGACGAGGAAGTGATTCGTTTTCTGCCGGCAATGGAGGATTATGAGAGCGAGTACAACAGCCTGATGGCCTATCAGAAAAATGTCTACGGTCTCCTTGGATTTGGCGTCTGGTCCCTGATCGGAAGAGAGAGCGGTGAGGTGATCGGAAAGGCCGGATTCGAATTAAAGGAATATCAGGGGGAGGTTCTCCCGGATCTTGGCTATGTGATCCGGGCAAATGACAGAAGAAAGGGCTACGCGAAGGAGGCCTGCCTTGCCCTGATCGACTGGATGAGAGAGCATACGGAGTATCCGAAGCTTTCCTGCAGGATCTGCGATGATAATCAGGCCAGTATTGCCCTGGCAAAGAGCCTGGGCTTTCAAAAAGAAAAAGACGAAGAAATCTACCTGCTTTCCCTCTAGTTGGGGCAGGCAGATTCTTCATAAGGATAAGCTGTATTCGTTGCTTTCTTAACGAATATGGCTTATAATATTTTTTTGATAATGGCTTAATTTTGGGGTTTTTAGAGAGAGAAGGAGGTGCGTGACATGGCAGATACGATCACGAGGGAAGATAAGATCAAGAAGATCGAGGAAGATATCCTGGATGCAACACATCGGGAAGCTGTCACGCCTACACATGATTTTGAAAAGCCGGAAGACCTGTATGCGTCTTTGGTAAAGAGAATCAAAGAATATCATCCATCCGCAGACACGACGATGGTAGAAAAGGCATATAAGATTGCCAGAGAGGCCCACAAGGATCAGAAAAGAAAATCCGGTGAGCCTTATATCATTCATCCCCTCTGCGTTGCGATCATCCTGGCGGATCTGGAATTGGACAAGGAAACGATCATAGCCGGAATCCTCCATGATGTAGTGGAAGATACGGTGATGACCAATGAAGAGATCCGGGCAGAGTTCGGAGAGGATGTCGAGCACCTGGTTGACGGTGTAACCAAGCTGGGTCAGCTCTCTTATGATGCGGACAAGGTAGAAGTACAGGGCGAGAATCTCCGTAAGATGTTTCTTGCCATGGCCAAGGATATCCGTGTCATCGTGATCAAGCTGGCTGACCGTCTTCACAATATGCGAACGCTTCAGTATATGAAGCCGGAGAAGCAGAAGGAGAAGGCGAGAGAGACCATGGAGATCTATTCTCCGATCGCCCAGCGTCTTGGTATTTCCAAGATCAAGATCGAGCTGGATGACCTTTCTCTGAAGTATCTGGAACCGGATGCCTATTATGATCTGGTCGAAAAGATCGCCATGCGCAAGTCGGCGAGGGAAGAGTATATCGCAGAGCTTGTCGGAGAAGTCAAGCAGATCATGAAGGAAGCGGACATAGAAGCGGCGATCGAAGGAAGGGTAAAGCATTTCTTCAGCATCTACAAAAAGATGGTGAACCAGAACAAGACCCTGGATCAGATCTACGATCTTTTTGCGATCCGTATCATCGTAGAGTCCGTGCGGGACTGTTATGCGGCACTTGGTGCCATTCATGAGGCTTATAATCCGATTCCGGGACGCTTTAAGGATTACATTGCGATGCCGAAGCCGAACATGTACCAGTCTCTTCATACGACACTGATCGGTAAGAACGGACAGCCCTTTGAGATCCAGATCCGTACCTTTGAGATGCATAAGACAGCAGAATTCGGTATCGCTGCCCATTGGAAATACAAAGAAGAGTCAAATGGCAACACCCCTTCCATGCAGGAAGAGGAGAAGCTTTCCTGGCTGCGTCAGATCCTGGAATGGCAGCAGGATATGTCGGATAACAGAGAGTTCCTCAGTATCCTGAAGAGTGATCTTAATCTTTTCTCAGACTCTGTATTCTGTTTCACACCGGCAGGTGATGTAAAGAGTCTGCCGATCGGATCAACACCGATCGATTTTGCCTATGCCATCCATACAGCGGTCGGCAACAGAATGGTCGGCGCAAAGGTCAATAACCGTCTGGTTCCGATCGATTACCAGCTTCGAAACGGAGACCGGGTCGAGATCGTAACTTCCCAGAATGCCCAGGGCCCGAGCAGAGACTGGCTTAGCATCGTAAAGAGCGCCCAGGCGAAGAGCAAGATCAATTCCTGGTTCAAGAGTCAGTTCAAGGAAGAAAATATCCAAAAAGGAAAGGAACTTCTGATCGCCAATGCAAAACAGAAGGGACTTGACCTTGGAGAGATCAATAAGGCCGAATACCAGAAGGTCGTGATCCGCAAATACGGTTATCATAACTGGGATGCTGTCTTAGCTTCCATCGGACATGGCGGCTTAAAAGAGGGACAGGTCATTAATAAGCTGCTGGATTGTTATGAGAAGGATCATCCGAAGCAGCTGACAGATGAGGAAGTCCTCACCAATGTAGAAGAGAATAAAGAAAAGGCACAGGCAAAGCCGGCCAGAAAGTCCAAGAGCGGCATCATTGTAAAGGGAATGGACGATATGGCAGTCCGTTTCTCCAAATGCTGTAATCCGGTTCCGGGTGATGAGATCGTTGGCTTCGTCACCAGAGGAAGAGGCGTTTCCATCCACCGTACAGACTGTACGAATATTATCCACCTGTCAGACTTCGAGAAAGATCGTCTGATCGAGGCAGAATGGCAGGGCGGTATCGTTGGCAACAGGGATGAAAAATATCTGGTTGAGATTAAGGTTTTTGCCAATAACAGAACGGGACTTCTGGCGGATATCAGCCGCATCTTTACCGAGCGGGACATCGATATCATTAATATGTCATCCCGTATCAGCAAGCAGGGAGTGGCAACACTTTCGCTTGGCTTTGAGATTAAGAATAAGGACGAGCTTGCAGAGCTGACCGGAAAGATCAGACAGATCGCAGGCGTTATGGATATAGAAAGGACAGCAGGCTGATGGCGACATATCAGGTAAAAGGGTACCAGGTCGGTCAGATCATGACCAACTGCTATCTGGTAAGTAATGAAGACACAAAGGAGCTTCTGATCATTGATCCGGGCGACCAGGCCGACCGGATCGCAGCAAAGATCGAAGAGAGCAAAAAGCAGCCAAAGGCAATTCTGCTGACACATGGACATTTTGACCATGTGCTTGCGGTCAATGAACTGGCAGAAAAGTATGATATTCCGGTTTACGCCCATGAAAATGAGAAAAAGCAGCTGCAGAGTACAGCAAAGGAGTTTTTCCCCCAGCTGGGCAGAAGCGGAGAAGTCAGGGTTGATCATTTTATCAGTGGAGAGCCTACTTTAGAGCTTGCCGGATTTCAGATCAAGGTCTTTATGACACCGGGACATACCCAGGGCGGGGTTTGCTATTACTTTGAGAAGGAAGGCCTACTCTTTTCAGGAGATACCCTTTTCTTTGGTTCGATCGGAAGAACCGATTTCCCGGGCGGAAGCTATAAGGATCTGATCAGCAGCGTAGAGAATAAGCTTTTCAAGCTTCCCGAGGATGTTGTGGTTTATCCGGGACATAATAATGCGACCTCGATCGGCTTTGAAAAGCAGAATAATCCCTTCTTCTAAGACAGGTGGGACATATGATTCTCGTAAAGTTAAATGAATCTGATTTTGAATACGACCTGCATTCTTTGATCAAGGCTTTTTATCCGGAGGAAGAAGTAATCGTTGCCGAGGATCCTTACAGCAAAATGAAAAAAAGACTGGAAGAACAAAGGCGGCATGAGCTTCGCAAAAGCGGTCTCAGTAAAAGCGAGGCAGAAAAACAGGCAAAGCTTCTGCTGGAGGAAGTTTCTCCCGATATGGTCATCGAGATCTCCTATGCGGAAGACGGTATTTCGGTCTGTCTGGAAAAAGAAGGGGTCAAAAAGCAGAGACAGACAAAATATAATTATGTAAACTCTGCAGAAGAGGATAAGGAGACTGCAGAGAGCAGAAAAGAGAGAAAGAACAGTCTGAAAAGACTTCTCTATAAGCTGCTTTCCGAAGAAAGCGGCAAAAGGCTCTTATGGGGCACCTTAAACGGGATTCGCCCGACAAAGATTCCTATGGCAGCCTTAGAAGAGGGCAAATCCAAGGAGACGATTCTGCAGGAGATGAAGGAGACCTATCTCATTTCGGATGAGAAGGGGAAGATGTGCATTGACATTGCAGAAAAAGAAAAATGCCTGATGGATCTTCTGGATGTAGAAGAGGGCTATAGCCTTTATATTGGGATTCCTTTCTGCCCGACCAAATGCCTCTACTGTTCCTTTACTTCCTATCCGATCGCAAAATGGGAAGCCGAGGTAGGACATTATCTGGATGCCCTTCGGAAGGAGATGGATTTTGTTTCCTCTGCCTATGCCGGCAAAAAGCTGCAGACCATCTATATCGGGGGAGGAACACCGACCAGCTTAAATGCGGAGCAGCTCAGAGGCCTTCTTCATATGATCGAGGCCAGGTTTGATCTGAGTGAGCTGGTTGAATTTACGGTAGAAGGCGGAAGACCGGATTCCCTTAATGCAGACAAGCTGCAGGTTCTCTATGATTCTCCTGTCAGCAGGATTTCCGTAAATCCTCAGACGATGAATCAGAAAACCCTGGATCTGATCGGAAGATCCCATACCGTGGAAGAGACAAAGAGAGCTTTTAACCTGGCCCGGGAGATCGGTTTTGATAATATCAATATGGATATTATCCTCGGACTTCCCGGAGAGGGAGAAGAGGAGCTTCATCATACTTTAGAAGAGATCAAAAAGCTGGCACCGGATTCGCTTACGGTGCATTCTCTTGCCCTGAAGAGGGCGGCTCGTCTGAGCGGAGAGTATGACAGATATAAGAAGCTGGGAATGTATAATTCCGATGCCTTTATGGACAGAGCCCGTGTGGCAGCAGAAGAGATCGGTCTCTTTCCTTATTACATGTACAGGCAGAAAAATATGGCCGGCAATCTGGAAAATGTCGGATATGCAAGGCCGGGCAAAGAAGGTATTTATAATATCCTGATCATGGAAGAAAAGCAGAGCATTCTCTCCCTGGGAGCAGGGGGAATGACAAAGCTGATCCGGAATGGAAAACCTACTCGGGTGGAAAATGTGAAGGATGTTGCAAATTATATAAACCGTGTCGATGAAATGATCGAACGGAAGAAAGAGGTTCTAAATGGCATTAAATAAAAAGCCGGTTACCGGTATGAAGGATATCCTGCCGGAGGAGATGGCAGTACGTGATTATGTACAGTCAGTGATCAAGGAAACCTACCGGAGCTTTGGATTTACTCCGATCGAAACACCTTGTATGGAAAATATCGCAAATCTGTCCAATAAGCAGGGTGGAGAAAACGAGAAGCTGATCTTCAAAGTGTTGAAAAGAGGAGAAAAGCTGAATGTTTTAGAAGCAAAGGAAGAAGCGGATGTTGTGGACTTCGGTATGAGATATGACCTGACCGTTCCTCTGGTTCGCTATTATTCCAATCATTCTGCAGAACTGCCTTCTCCCTTTAAGGCCCTGCAGATGGGAAATGTCTGGAGAGCAGACCGCCCGCAGAGAGGAAGATACCGCCAGTTTATGCAGTGCGATATCGATATCATCGGAGATGCCAGCAATCTTGCAGAGATCGAACTGATCACGGCAACGACAACAACCCTCGGAAAGCTTGGCTTTTCCGGTTTTGAGATCCGTATCAATGAGAGAAGAATCTTAAAGGCAATGGCAGCCTACAGCGGATTTGCAGAAGAGGATTACGATTCCATTTTCATTATCCTGGATAAGATGGATAAGATCGGTCTGGACGGTGTGAAGAAGGAACTGCTGGAAAACGGTTATGAAGCAGAAGGCGTTGAGAAATACTTAGCGCTCTTTAATGGACTGGAGAATATCACAGATGTCAGAGAAGGACTTTCTTATCTGACAGAGCAGCTGGGAAGCTATCTGGAGAAAGAGGTTGCAGAAAGCCTCAGACAGATCGCAGACAGCGTGAATGCGACAAAGGCCGCAGACTTTGAGCTTGTTTTTGATCCGACTCTGGTTCGAGGCATGTCCTATTATACCGGCACTATCTTCGAGATTGCCATGCCCCAGTTCGGCGGCAGCTGCGGCGGCGGCGGACGTTACGACAAGATGGTTGGCAATTTTACCGGTCAGAACGTTCCGGCCTGCGGCTTTTCCATCGGATTTGAGAGAATCATCCTTCTTTTGATGGAGAATGGCTTCAAGATTCCGGGCGAAAAAGAAAAGACAGCTTATCTGATCGATAAGAAATATCCGGCTGACAGACTGTCAGAGGTCTTTGCCAAGGCCAAGGAAGAAAGAGCAGCCGGCAAGCAGATCCTGGTTGTCAGAATGAATAAAAACAAAAAATTCCAGAAAGAACAGCTGAAGAGCCAGGGCTATGAAGAATTTGTAGAATTTTACCCTGACAGACAGTAATGATAAAGGAAGCATAGAAGGAGAAGAATCATGTCAGAATCCATGCGCGGATTAAAGCGTACACACAGATGTACAGAAGTGACAGGAGCAGAGATCGGCTCTAAGGTCACAGTGATGGGCTGGGTGCAGAAGAGAAGAAATCTGGGCTCTTTGATCTTTATCGACTTAAGAGACAGAAGCGGTATCCTGCAGATCGTATTTGATGAGAACAATGTCGGAGCGGAAGGCTTCGAGAAGGCCGGTAAGCTGAGAAGCGAATTCGTCGTTGCTGTTGTTGGTACCGTTACCAAAAGAGCCGGTGCAGTGAATGAGAACCTGAAGACCGGAGAGATCGAGATCGTAGCAGAAAGTCTGCGTATTCTGTCTGAGTCTGAGACACCGCCTTTCCCGATCGAGGAGAATATTACAACAAAAGATGAGCTTCGTCTCAAATACCGCTACCTGGATCTGAGAAGACCGGACATCCAGAGAAATATCTTTATGAAGAGCAAGGTAATGAACCTGGTTCGCAGCTTCATGGAGAAGGAAGGTTTCCTGGAGATCGAAACTCCCATGCTGATGAAGTCTACACCGGAAGGAGCCAGAGATTATCTGGTACCGAGCAGGGTGCATCCGGGCAGCTTTTATGCCCTTCCCCAGTCACCGCAGCTTTATAAGCAGCTGCTGATGTGTTCCGGATATGACCGTTATATCCAGATCGCAAGATGCTTCCGAGATGAGGATCTTCGTGCCGACAGACAGCCGGAATTCACCCAGATCGACATGGAGCTTTCTTTTGTAGATGAAGAAGACGTTATGGACATCAATGAGAGACTGATGCAGCATATCTTCAAAGAAACCCTGGGCGTAGATATTCCCCTTCCCCTTCCCCGCCTGACCTGGCAGGAGGCTATGGATCGTTTCGGTTCCGATAAGCCGGATACCAGATTCGGTATGGAGCTGGTAGATATTTCCGATCTGGTCAAGGAAAGCGGTTTTGGCGTATTTACAAGTGCGATCGAAGCAGGCGGCAGTGTCAGAGGTATCAATGTATCCGGCAAGGGTGATCTGGGACGTAAGCAGATCGATAAGCTGGTTGAGTTTGCAAAGGGTTACGGTGCAAACGGCCTTGCCTATATCCAGCTGAAGAGCGATGGCAGCCAGAAATGCTCCTTTGCCAAGTTTATGACTGAGGAAGAACTTGCTGCCATCATTGATAAGATGGAAGCGAAGGAAGGAGATCTTCTTCTCTTTGCAGCCGGAAAGAATAAGATGGTATGGGATGTCTTAGGTGCCCTTCGTCTGGAAATGGCAAAGCAGATGGATCTGCTGGATCCCAACCAGTACAACTTCCTCTGGGTAACGGAATTCCCGCTGCTGGAGTGGTCTGACGAGGAAAACCGTTTCATGGCAATGCATCATCCCTTTACCATGCCGATGGAAGAGGACTGGGATAAGATTGATACAGATCCCGGTGCGGTTCGTGCAAGAGCTTATGATATCGTCCTGAACGGTACCGAGCTTGGCGGTGGTTCTGTCAGAATCCACCAGGATGATATTCAGGAAAAGATGCTGGAGGTTCTCGGCTTCTCCAAAGAGAATGCATATGAGCAGTTCGGCTTCCTCCTGAATGCCTTTAAGTACGGCGTTCCGCCTCACGCAGGACTGGCTTATGGCTTGGACAGACTGGTAATGCATATTGTTCATGCAGACTCCATTCGTGACGTTATCGCCTTCCCGAAGGTAAAGGATGCATCCGATCTGATGAGCGGTGCACCTGCTCCGGTTGATGAGAAGCAGCTGAATGAACTTTACATTGCAGTTGAAGAGCCGGAAGAGGATAAATAATTTGTTTTACGCGGGTGCTTTGTGGAAAAGTGCTTTATCCAAGATCCAAAGAAGCGCCCGGTAAAAATAGATACAGGATACGAATGCATGCTCTTGCATTCCATGTTATGAAAAAGAGAGGAAACCAAGATGAGCTACTTTGATGAGTTGAAAGCGACGGATCCTGCAATCGCAGATCTTATCACAAAAGAGTTTGAAAGACAGGCAGATCATATCGAGCTGATTGCTTCCGAGAACTGGGTAAGCCACAGTGTAATGGGAGCAATGGGATCCGTTCTGACCAATAAATATGCAGAGGGATACTCAGGAAAACGTTACTATGGCGGTTGTGAGATTATCGATCAGGTCGAGACCCTTGCGATCGAACGTGCGAAGGAACTCTTTGGCTGCACTTATGCAAATGTACAGCCCCATTCCGGTGCCCAGGCTAACATGGCAGTATTTACCGCTCTGATGGAGCAGGGAGATACCTACATGGGAATGAACCTGGATCACGGCGGACATCTGTCACACGGAAGCCCTGTTAATTTCTCCGGTCTTTTTTATCATTGTGTTCCCTATGGTGTAAATGATGAAGGCCTGATCGATTATGATGAGGTTCTTCGTATTGCAAAGGAATGCAAGCCGAAGATGATCATTGCAGGAGCCAGTGCTTATGCAAGAGCGATCGACTTCAAGCGTTTCCGTGAGATCGCAGATGAAGTTGGCGCATACCTCATGGTAGATATGGCTCATATCGCAGGTCTTGTAGCTGCAGGACTTCATCAGAGCCCGATCCCTTATGCCCATGTAACAACAACAACAACCCATAAGACTCTGAGAGGACCGCGCGGAGGCATGATCCTTTCCAGCCAGGAATTTGCAGATGAAGTGAAGCTGAACAAGGCTGTATTCCCGGGTATTCAGGGTGGTCCGCTTGAGCATGTGATCGCTGCAAAGGCTGTTTGCTTCAAGGAAGCTCTGAGCGACGACTTCAAGGTATATGCCCAGAATATCGTGGATAATGCCCAGGCTCTGGCAAAAGGACTGATGGCAAGGGATATGAAGATCGTTTCCAACGGAACAGACAATCATCTCATGCTGCTGGATCTGACACCCTATGAGCTGACCGGCAAGAACGTGGAGAAGCTCCTGGATGCTGCACATATCACAGCAAACAAGAATACCATTCCGAACGATCCGAAGTCTGCTTTTGTTACCAGCGGTATCCGTCTCGGTACACCTTCCGCAACAACAAGAGGACTGAAGGCAGAAGACTTTGACCAGATTGCAGAAGCGATCGCCCTGGTTGTAAAGAAGGGTGAGGAAGGCATTGAGCCAGCAAAAGCAATCATCAAGACACTGACAGATAAATATCCGCTGAAATAATCGGATAGAGAAAAATAGCGGCCTGCCTCTTTTTAAAAGAGGCAGACCCTTGTATTTTTTGGAGAGGATTTGAGAGTTATGAATAACCAGGTAAATGAAACAAGCAAGGTCCGCAGAATGACGATGACTGCGATGCTTGCGGCTATTTCCTTTGTACTTCAGTTTTTAGAGTTTAATGTTCCCTTTGTACCGGCCTTTATCAAGATGGACTTTTCCGATCTGCCGGCACTGGTGGGTGCCTTTGCTTTAGGACCCGTAAGCGGTGTTGTGATCGCCCTGATCAAGAACGTGCTTCATCTTTTTATGACCTCTTCAGGTGGCGTAGGAGAGCTTTCCAACTTTATCCTGAGTGCACTTTTTGTTCTGCCTGCAGGAGTGATCTATAAGCAGAAAAAGACCAGAACAAGAGCCCTGATCGGTTCCCTGGTCGGTGCTCTGGTATCTGCCCTGGTATCGATTCCGTCTAATTATTTCATTGTATATCCGGTATATACCGCATTTATGCCGATGGAGACCATCGTTTCCATGTATCAGGCAATCCTGCCGAGCACAAAGAACCTGCTTCAGGCCCTGATCATTTTCAACGCACCTTTTACCTTTATTAAGGAAATTATCAGCGTTGTGATCACCTTTATTATCTACAAGCATATCGCGCCCTTCCTGAAGGG
>CAVHNP010000030.1:0-26209 GCA_963637505.1 Prevotella sp. CAG:279 | reverse complement strand
GCTAGGAGCTTCCCTCGAGCGAGAGCGTGTTTTAGATCCGGCAGAATCATTCTCAGCCTTTATGATGAGGTTCGGCTATAAATATTTTTTACATTAAAAATACCAGTAGCAAATTTGGTGAAAAATGTTAAAAATTTCGGCGAAAATTCGGCAATTTTACAAAATTCTTCCAAGAATTATACATAAATTTTGGCTATGTCAAGAAATTAACTTTGTCAATCTTAAAAGAGTCGTTGTTTTGTACAATTTTTTATGTTAAGATAGCCAATGTGTCAATTAATGTATTAACAAAGGAGGAATTTGATTCATGGATGGCATTATGTATGCAGCTCCAATCCTTGCGATCTGTGCACTCCTCTTTGCTGCAATCAGAGCAAAGAGCATTTCTTCACAGGATGAAGGAACAGATCGTATGAAAGAGATCGCAAGCGCGATCGCAGAAGGTGCAAGAGCTTTCCTTACAGCTCAGTATAAGATCCTTGTTGTATTTATCGTGGTTCTTTTTGTACTGATCGGTGTAGGAATCGGTAATTGGATTACAGCAATCTGCTTCGTAATCGGTGCAGTATTTTCAACTCTTGCAGGTTTCTTTGGTATGACAGTAGCTACAAAGGCAAATGTCAGAACAGCAAACGCTGCCAGAACAAGCGGCATGAACAAGGCACTTGCTACCGCATTCACAGGCGGATCCGTTATGGGTATGTGTGTAGTTGGTCTTGGACTTCTCGGTGCCAGCATCATTTACCTGGTAACAGGCAATGTTGATGTTATGTTTGGCTTCAGCTTGGGTGCTTCTTCAATCGCACTCTTTGCCCGTGTTGGTGGTGGTATTTATACAAAGGCTGCCGATGTAGGAGCTGACCTTGTAGGTAAGGTTGAAGCTGGTATTCCGGAGGATGACCCCAGAAACCCGGCTACAATCGCTGATAACGTAGGTGATAACGTAGGTGACGTTGCCGGAATGGGCGCCGATCTTTTCGAGTCCTATGTAGGTGCGATCGTATCTGCACTGACACTTGGTGTACTTTACACAAGTGTTAAGGTTGAAGGTGCCGGTGTTATTTTCCCGCTTGCGCTTGCAGCATGCGGTATCCTTGCTTCCATCATCGGATGCTTCTTCGTAAGAGGAAAAGAGGGTGGAGATCCTCATAAGGCTCTGAACACAGGTACTTATACAGCATCTATCCTAGTTGTGATCGCTTCCATCGTACTCAGCATTAACCTGATGGGATCTATCATGCCGGCAGTAGCAGTTATCTCCGGTCTTGTTGTTGGTGTTATCATCGGTATTGTTACAGAGGTTTATACTTCTGATGAATACAAGTCCGTAAAGAAGATCGCCGAGCAGTCTGAGACAGGATCTGCTACAAACATCATTTCCGGTCTTGCAGTAGGTATGAGATCTACAGCAATCCCGGTACTGCTGATCTGCGTAGCTATTCTGATTTCTTACTCTGTATGCGGACTTTATGGTATTGCACTTGCAGCAGTAGGTATGCTTTCTACTCTTGGTATTACTCTTGCAGTCGATGCCTATGGCCCGATCGCAGATAATGCCGGTGGTATCGCAGAAATGTCCGGACTGGATGAGAGCGTTCGTGACATCACAGATAAGCTTGACTCTGTTGGTAACACAACAGCAGCTATGGGTAAGGGCTTTGCAATCGGTTCTGCAGCACTTACAGCTCTTTCCCTTTTCGTATCCTATGCACAGGCAGTAAGCATGGACAGCATCGATATTCTTCAGCCGAAAGTAACAGTCGGACTCTTTATCGGTGGTATGCTTCCTTTCATCTTCTCCGCTATCACAATGGAAGCTGTATCTAAGGCAGCTCACCAGATGATCGAAGAAGTTCGTCGTCAGTTCCGTGAGAACAAAGGTATCCTGGAAGGTACATCAAAGCCGGATTACAAGTCCTGCGTTGCAATTTCCACAACAGCTTCTCTGAAGGAAATGCTGGTTCCCGGTATCCTTGCAGTAGTTGTTCCACTTGTTGTAGGTATCGTACTTGGTACAGAAGCCCTCGGCGGTGTACTTGCTGGCGCTCTGGTTACCGGTGTGCTGATGGCTATCTTCATGTCTAACGCCGGTGGTGCTTGGGATAATGCTAAGAAATACATCGAGAGCGGTGCGCATGGCGGAAAAGGTTCCGAACCGCACAAGGCTGCAGTTGTTGGTGATACCGTAGGTGATCCTTTCAAGGATACATCAGGACCTTCTATCAACATCCTGATCAAGCTGATGACAATCGTATCTCTTGTATTTGCTCCGCTTTTCCTTTCAATCGGAGGACTCTTCTAGTCGGAAGATAATTTAATACAAAAGCTTTGGCTGCCGCTCTTTGAGCGGCAGTCTTTGCGTTAATGAAGATCAAACAAAGGCCAAGAATGATTCTGCCGGATCTAAAACACGCTCTCGCTCTATATCGTATCGCCCTGGCGATGCGATGCACGCGAGGCGCCATCGTGCAAAGCACGATTTAAAATGGCGCCGGAGTCCCGAACGGAAAAACCCAGCAGATGCTAAGCTCGAGGCACATGTACCATGCACCTCTTGCTAAGCACTGGGGTTTTCAACGGTTTTAGATCCTGGGCAGAACATCTCGGCCTTTGCGGCTTCAACATGTAAGCCAATATTTACAATTCATGATTTGTGTAGTAACATCAATTCAGTTGTAAATGATTCGACCCAAGGAGCAGACATGTTAACAGAGCAGCTTATCAATTGCTTCCTGGCTGTAGTAAAAAACGGGAGCTTTACCAAGGCGGCAGAAGAGCTCTTCCTTACCCAGCAGGCAGTCAGCAAGCATGTGAAAAAATTAGAACAGGAATTGGAAACGGACCTTCTGGTTCGTACGACGAGAACGATTCATCCGACTGAGAACGGAGAGGTCTATTATCAGATGTTTCTCAAATGGAAAACCGAGCTTGAGTCCCTGAAGGAGCAGAATGCGACTTTCAGCGAGAAACATAAATCCTTGCGGATCGGTATCCTTCTCTATATGATCAATGGCAAGGTTCCTTATCTGATCCATGAATTAAAAAAGCTTCATCCGGAGTATCAGATTTCCATTATTCACGACGAAGGCATCAGCCTTTATAGAAGACTGATGGATAATGAAGTTGACCTCGTGATCACTTATGATATTTTCATGCCCCAGGATAAGGAGCTCAAATTTAAGATCTTCGGTTATGCGGAAAGGCAGCTTATGCTGGCAAAGGCCCATCCTCTTGCCCAGGCAGAACTGGATTATAAGGGAATCGAGGACATGAATATGCTTCTTTTCATTAATAAGGGAGAGAGTAAGGCTCAGTCCATGAAAAAGGCCTTGCAGGAGCGGAGTGATCTTGGTTTGGGAAGCGGACCGGTCAGACTCTTTCATACCATGGAGGAAGTGAATCTGATGACAGAATTGGGAGAGGGCTTTTCCCTGAATTCCAATACCAGCATGTTTTCTTCCAATCCTATGATACGGTATTATTCCCTGGGTAAAAAAACGACCATTATCGGCGTATGGAAGGAAAAGAATTCAAACCGTGTCTTAAAGGACTTCTTCCAGGCGGCAAATCATATCTTTGGCGGAACAGAGAAGATCATCAGTGTGGAATAGCATTGTAGTAGAAGGAAGAAACTATAATGGCAGAAATAACGCAGTGACAACCGTGTGGTTGTTACTGCGTTTTCTTTTTTTGTTTGATATGCCAGATTCGGATTGTTATTATATATTCATAATGAATCCAAAAAGGCTTCTTTTTGCCCGTATTTTGGTGAAATTACACAGAAAGGAGAAAAAATGGCAGAATTTACAACTGAGCAGCTGGTTACCCGCTGGGAAGATCAGCGTGCACTTAAAAATCTTATGGGTAAATATGCAAACTGTGTCATTCTGAACAGAGAAGAAGTGATCTTCGAAAAGTTCTGGAGCAGCAAGGATGACAGCTGTCTCGCATTCAATGACGGTGCTTATATCGGACCGGATGCGATCAAGTCATATTACCAGGCAGAAAGCGACAGAACAAGACTTGTCGGCAAACTTCTGCAGAAGCGTTTCCCGGAAGAACTGGGACAGCTTTCCGATGAAGAACTTTACGGAGTAGGACCTTTCAAGGTACGTCCTCTGGCTTCTCCGGTCATCGAGATCGCGGGAGACGGTGAAACAGCAAAGGGACTTTGGCATTGCCAGGGCGCTTATAATGAGGTTGAAACAGCAGGACCGGTTGCTTACTGGACCTGGGGCTATTTTGCAGTAGACTTTATCAAAGAAGGAGATGACTGGAAGATCTGGCATCTTCAGTATGTAAACGATATTGATTCTGTATGCGGCCAGAGCTGGGGAAAACCGGTTACACCTTATCCGGATCTTCCGGAGTTTGCAGAGCTCGGAGATTTTAAATATCCGGAATACAGCAAAAAGGTTACGGTTCGCGAGCTTTATTCTCCGACCCGTCCTCTTACAAAGACACCGGAGATTCCGCAGCCGTATGATACATTTGCAGATACATTCAGTTATGCAATTTAAGGAGGGATGAAAAGTGGCAAAAGAATATACTGACGAAGAACTGATCATCCGTGTAACTGACATGGAGGAAGTAAAGAAAACAGCTTACAAGCGTGTTTATTATAATGCAAATGAAGACCGTGCAAAGGAGCTTGAGGATCTTTGGGTTAAATCCGAGGAGCTTCAGAAGACAGCTTCTTTTGGTAAGAACACCGGTTTTTATGTAGGCATGGATGAGATCAAAAAATATTATGTAGATCATCATCTTGAGATCAGAAAAGAGCAGCTCGCAAAGCTGAGCGCTGCAAATGCCGAGATTGAAAACAAGGAAGAAAACCTTCACCTTGGCTGTCTGGTTAACCATCCGATTTCTACAGGACTGGTTGAGATCGCAGAAGACGGAAAGACAGCAAAAGCTCTTTTCTACAGCATTGGTCAGGAAACAACCGCTCTGCCGGATGGAACCGCAGAAGCAATGTGGCAGCCGGGCAAGGTTGCTTATGATATGGTAAAGGAAGACGGTCAGTGGCGCATCTGGCATCTTGTAGAAGCAAATGACCTCTACGGAGAAGCCGGAGAAGATTACTCCAAGCAGGAAGTTTACCACAATTACGAGACTAATCCAATCGATATCGAATTCGGCACGCCGACCGTTCCAGTTATCACACACAATACTGACTTTAACTGGTGGGACAATTATCCTACACCGCCACAGCCCTACGAGACCTGGTCTGATGAGATCAGCTATGGTCCGGAAGGCTATAAGAGACCGAAAAACTACGGCCTTGATTCTAAGGAAGGAGGTAACTGGCGATGAAATCAAACTTAAGCTTACATGAAAGAATCCGCAATGCAAATGCATCCCAGCAGGTTGAAAATGTAAAGGCCCGTCATACCTATCTTCACGGACGTGCAGATGCAACAGGAGAATGGGCTGAGATCTGGTCCCGCAGCGATGACTGCTCCTGGGCACATGCATTTGGCCGTATGAGAGGCTTTGATCAGGTTTGGAAGGGATCTGTTGCCGATTACGATAAGATGGCAATGGAAAATGCGATTGAACTGATGCCTCTTTATCCGGAAACAACCGGTAAGGATCCGCGTCCTCTGATGGAGGCTTCCGTACATACCCTGCTGACCGATGTTATCGAGGTAGCTGAGGATGGTATGAGTGCAAGAGGTTCCTTTATCACTCCGGGTATGATTCATTCCTGCCTGACAACAGATAAGGAAAAATACTGCAATGTCCTTTGGGAGAGATATGGTTCTGACTTCGTATGTGAGGACGGAGAATGGAAATATCTGCATGAGCATGTTTGCCCCGATATCCTGACAAAGCTGGATATGTTTAACTGGGCTGCAGAAGAGTATGCAAGAATCACTGCTCCGGTAGTAGAGGAAGCTGCTCCGCCTACACTTGGTGATCCGCCAGCCTGCGCTGATCCGGGTCCAATGCATCATCCTTATTCTGTTATCTCTCAGCCGCAGAATACTGTTCCGTGGCCGGAGCCCTATAAGACGCTTGATAACGATAATACTTACACACCCTTTATCGGGAAAAATGCACATCTCGAAAAATAATGGTGGTTTTATCAATGGGGAGATTCTATAGAATTTCTTACCATTCGTAAGAGGTAAATCGCGCAGATCTTCTTGCGCATTTACAACCCTATTAGTAAAATAGGGAGTATAAAAACAGAAAAGAAAGCGCAGAAAAGGTGCAGGGGAATCACCTTGACTGCAAAAAGGCATTACCTTAGCAAAGCAGACTCTTTTGTCTGTCCTTGCTAAGGAAATGCTGGTTTAAGAGGAATTTTATTTTTTCTTTTACCATATGCTTTCGTATCTGTTTTGGGGAAATTTGAGGAGGTGTTTTTATGTTCACTAACGTGTTCATTTCTGCCATTTTCGTTATTCTGGCAGTTGTGATCTTTATCATTCTCTGCTTTAAGGGAATGCACACCGGAATTGCTGCTTTGATCGCAACATTGATCGCAGCATTCGGTTCTACCAATACATTCTACGTATCGGTTTTTGAAACTTTCCCGGCCGGAGTTGCTTCTCTGGTTCAATTGATGTTCTTTGTTTTTACGGCTTCCGGACTGCTGGGCTTCTTAATGGAAGAGACCGGCTGTTCAAAGGCAGTAGGTAAAACAATGATCGATCTTCTGGGAACAGATCGTGCCTGGCTTGCGATCACCGCAACAGCCGTTATTCTGATGCTTGCAGGTGTCGGAACCTTCATTTTCGTAGTCGTAGTTGTTGCGGCTCCTCTGATGAAGGGCGCCAACCTTCCGAGAAAGGTCGGTATGATCGCTGCACAGGGTATTGCACCGGCGATTAACTTCTGTATGCCCGTACCAAACGTTCCGGGTTCTCTTCCCAATATGTTTTTAGGTACCAGCCTTTATTCTGCACCGGTTCTTTCGATTGCAACCGGCTGCCTGGGTATCGTACTTTTTGTTATTTATCAGATTCATCTGGTAAAGGATGCCCGTGCAAAGGGAGAAGGGTATGATGGAGAAGATGTAGAGCTTGATCTGGATAATGCAGATCTGCCCAGCTTTGCTTCCTCTGTTCTTCCTCTTATTTGTGTAGTCGTTTCCGCAATCGTATTCAGCAAGATTTCCTATATGAACAATACCTATACGACCTGGAGTAATCAGCTGGTTGCTCTGGCTCAGCTGGTAGGTGTTCTGGTTCTGGTTCTCCTGCACTTTGGCCGCTGCAAGAAGATCGGCTTTATCCGGATTCTTTCAGAAGGCTGTACAGGTATGTGGGGCTTCCTTCTTCTGGCAGGCTGCGTATATGGCTTTGGACAGGTTGTTACTTCCTGTGCTGCAATTACACCGATCCAGGAGGCAGTTCTCCAGCTGGATATCAATCCTTACATTACAGCAATGATCTCGGTTGCGGTTATCGCAGGACTTTGTACCGATGGTATTTCCGCAATGATGGTTTGGCTGCCGATGTTCGGCCAGACTTATCTGGATATGGGTGTAAACCCGGGTGCTTTGAGAAGACTGCTTCTGTGTACAACACAGACCTTCGACTCTCTGCCGCATGCCCAGTCTGTTGCCAATACCCTTGGCGTATTCGGACTGACACATAAGCAGGCATACAAGGAGCTTTTTGTTACGACAGTTATTTTCCCGACGATCTTTTCTATTTTCTGCTGCATCTGCTGTATTATTTTCTACGGCGTTTCATAAGAAAAAGACAATCTATTCCCCGAAAGCAGTGGGGCCGGCTTTGGGCCGGCCCTTTTTCAACGTATAGGAATTATGTCGCTGAAGCGACCCGCTGCAGGCGGAGAATCCTGCAAGCAGGATTCTTTTTATGATATAGGAGAGCTTTTTCCTATACGATAAAAAGGATCAGCATAGATCACACCGGGGCAGAGCGGAATGCTCTTGCTAAAGCAAGCCACCGCAGGAGAAAGCCAGGGATGAGGAGAGAAGGAGAAACAGATATGTTTCATGAAAAAAATCCATATGTAAGGGCACTTTATATTGTTCTGGTGCCGATCGTATTATTGATCATACTTTTAAATTCAGGCTGGCTGCAGCGTTTCCTGCCGGCAGCCTCTGTAAATGGCATCAGCTACAGTGTGGTTGACTATGATTACTATTATTTTGACTATTACAACCGCTTTTTGGAAGAAAACAGCGATAAGCTTGCTTCCCTGGGCTATGATTCCTCTGTTTCCAACGGACAGCAGGACTATGATGAGAGTATGACCTGGCGGGATTATTTTTTGAGCGAGGGAGAAAAGGAGCTTGCAGAAGCAAGATATTTCTATAATCTGGCAGAAGCTGCCGGCTATGAATTTTCCGAGGATGAGCTTCTTCCGATATCAGAGCAGCTTCTTGCCAATGAAGAAATCAAATCCAACTATGGCCTGAAGGATAATAATTTTTACATCTCCTATTACGGAAGGGGCATGAATGAAGAAGCCTATATAAAGGCTTTGACCATGAGCGTAAAGGCAAAGGCTTATAAAAATTATCTGATCCACAACTATGAGCCGTCAAAAACAGAGCTGACAGACTATCTGGCTTCTCATACGGAAAGCGATTATAAAACAGTATCCTTAAGCGTGATCACACTTGATGCGAAGGAGATTCGGGGAGAGGCTTCTTCCGATGCTTCTCTAACTGCCTTAAAAGAGCGTTTATCCCGTCTGGAAGAAAGAGCGAAAGAGGGAGAGAGCTTTGAAGATCTGCAGGCTGCTTTTTCGACAAAGAAGCTTGGTTCTTCTGAAGGAAAACTGGTAAATGCAAGCCGGGCGGATCTTCCGGATAGCATTGCGGATCTTTTGCTGTCAGATCAGGAACAGTTGGAAATCGGCAGCTGCTTTGCTTTGCTTGATGAAGAGGAGGAAGTCGCCTATTTTATCCGTCTGGATGGCTTAGGAGAGTCCGGTCTTGAACAGGAAGCGGCCATTGAACTTGGAAAAGAAAAAACAGAAGAGGAGCTGGAAGAAGCCCTTGCCGGAGCATATCAGGTAAAGCGTAATCCGATCGGAATGCTCCTTTCTGCCAATTAAGGAGGTGGCTTTTTATGGGAAAAAAGAAAGGTTCAAAACCACAGTATCAAAGGCCTTCCTCCGGAAAGGCGCAGATCAGTCAGGCAGCAAAAGAAGAAAATAAAAAGAAAATGTCCAATGTTGCCAGACATTCTACTTTTATTACAATCTTTGTTGTCATTGTTCTTGTTCTTTCCTTTGCCGGACGATGGATCTATGCTATCCAGAAAAATTATTTCGGCACCTTTGTGAAGGTTGATTTCAGTGCCGAGGAGGCATTGGAAAATATCGATGCCTTAGTGCCAACAAGTGAGGAGGCAGAGCAGCTTTTACCTTATCAGAGAGCGTACGATCTCTATATTGCATCCAGACTCTGTGATGAGGTTAGTATGACAGCAGAAGATGGGGCTGCCCTTCATGGATATTTATATGATGAGGGAAGCGATAAAACAGTCATCGTCCTGCAGAGCTTCGGGATCAGTGGGAAGGAGGATTTCCTTCCGGTGGCGGAATTAGGACAAAGATTCGGCTGCAATCTTCTTCTCCTGGATGCGAGAGCAACAGGGGAAAGCGAGGGAGACTATTTCAGCTACGGTTATCATGAAGAGGAAGATCTGGCGGAGTGGATCAGCTGGGTAGACGAAAAGTTAGGCCAACAGTCTTATCTGATCTGGGGAATCGGAGCGGGAGCCAATACCGCCTTATTTGCGGATGAAAATCAGCTTCTGCCATCTTCCGTGGAAGCAATCGTGGCAGAAAATCCCTATGCTTCCTTGCACGAGCTGGCAAAGAAAAATATCCGCCAGTGGTATACCCTTCCTGCTTTTCCCTTCCTGAATGCGATTGAGCTGAGGGTAAAGCTCTCCGATACGGATTTTACGGTCAATGACCTGAATCTGGAATCTGTACTTGGCAATACGCCGGAAAATATTCCCCTGCTTTTCCTGACCAGCGAGGGGGATCAGTATATTCAGCAGGAATTCACAATGGATGCTTATCAGCTCTTTACCGGGGAAAAAGATCTGCTTGTCGGAAGTGGCAGTCATGGCATGGTCTACCTGGAAAAAAATGATGAAATTCTCTCCTGGATCGAAGAGAAGTGGAAGTGATCGTGAAGAAGATCAAAGGGGGAGAGCCTTTTTCCCTATTCTTTCTCCTCTTTTCCCTATAGACGAAAGGGTAATATTTTGCGATAATAGCTTAGTATGCTAACGTGCAAGCGCCTTCGTTTCATCATATCGCTGCGCGACATGATATAGGACTCACGGCGCATAATGGGGCGTTCCCTAGGAATGCTCCCGCGCCTTCGTCTCATCGCACCGCTCCCGTGGCACGATATATAGGAGAAGAAAAATGAAATATCGTAAGGCTTTTCCGGCTGACATTCCGGCGATTCGCCGGCTTTGGAAAACTGTATTTGAGGATGAGGATTCTTATCTGGATCTTTACTTTGAAAGTCTCTTTCAGGCAGAAAATACCTGGCTGGCAGAGTCTGATGAGGGTGAGATCCTTTCCATGAGCATTCTCTATTATCATAAGGATTTTCTCTGTAAGGGAAAGTCCTTTTCAAGCTGTCCCTGTGTTTATGCGGTTGCAACAGATCCGGCCCATCGCGGACATGGCTATGCCATGGAGCTGATCCGTATGCAACTGCAGGAAACTGATCAAAGCGAAGAGTATCCACTTTCTATGATCGCTCCGGCTGATCGGGGATTGGCAGAGCTTTATGCCAATAAATTCGGCTATCAGGATGCCTTCTACGCAGACAAGATGGAATTTCGTCCCTATGATTTTCTGATTTCGGAGGAAAACATTCCCAAGGATCTGATCATCAAAGAGTTTGATGCAGCCGATTACAATATGGTAAGGGAACTCCTTCTGGAGGGGAAGGATCATCTGGTCTATCGGGAGGAACAGATTGCCTTCCTGGAAAAATCCTTCAAGGAAACGGGCGGAGGCCTCTATGAGCTTCGTCGTTCCTTTGCCGGGGATTCCTTGCGTGCCGGTATTTTTGCGGCGGAAAGAATTTCCGAGGAAAGGATCAAATTGCATGAGCTCCTGATTCCGGAAGAAAGCCTTCTGGAGGCCATGATGAAGATTCAGGATCATTTTTCTGCAGAAAAATATGAAGTCAGAATGGTTCCCTGGCTTGATCGGGAAAAGGTAGAGATTCTCTTAGAAGAGGGTTATCTCGGTGCTTTTCTGGATCTGGGACCCGCACCGGTTGCCATGCTTCGAGCTAAGGAGGGAAAGACTTCATCGGAGGAGATCCCATCCATGTCTTATGCTGGCTTTATTTTTGATTAAGTAAGGTGAAAAAATGGCAAAAAAATTAGTTTTGATCGATGGTCATAGCATTTTGAACCGGGCCTATTTCGGCCTGCCGGATCTGACCAATTCAGAAGGCCTCCATACCAATGCGGTATATGGTTTTTTGAACATTCTTTTTAAAATATTAGATGCAGAGCAGCCGGACTATCTGACGGTTGCTTTTGATGTACATGCACCAACCTTCCGACATAAGATGTTTGAGGGCTATAAGGGAACCAGAAAGCCCATGCAGGAGGAACTGAAGGAACAGGTTCCTTTGATGAAAGAAATGCTGAGGGCAATGGGGATTCCGGTTGTTGAGCTGGAAGGCTATGAGGCAGATGATCTTCTGGGAACGCTTTCTGTTCAGGCAGAAGAGGCGGGACTGGATGTCAGGATTGTTTCTGGAGACAGGGATCTGCTTCAGCTTGCCAGCAAAAAGGTTATTCTTCTGATTCCGAAGACAAAAAAGACCGGTACGGAGATCGAGGTATATAATGAAGATGCCGTTCGGGAAAAATATCTGGTTTCTCCAAAGGAATTCATCGATGTAAAGGCACTTATGGGTGACAGCTCCGATAATATTCCGGGTGTAGCCGGTATCGGTGAAAAGGGGGCAACAAAACTGATTGCCCAGTATCATTCTATAGAAGAAGTCTTTCAGCATCTGGAGGAGATCAAACCGGCTCGTACAAAAAATGCCCTGGATGGCAGCCTGGAGATTGCCACTTTGTCCAAAACCCTGGCAACGATTCATTGTGATAGCCCCATCAGCCTTGATTTGGAGGCAGCTTCTCTCGGAAATCTTTATACAGAAGATGCCTATCTTCTCATGAAAAGGCTGGATTTTAAGAATTACCTTTCCCGTTTTTCCGAGGAGGCCAAGGCAGATCCCCTTGAAGGAAAGATCAAAAGCTTATCTTCCTTTGAAGAAGGGAAAGCTGTGATCGCAGAGAAAAAGGAGGCTTCCTTTTCTGTTTTTTTGATGCAGGAAGAAGGGACAGAAGCTTTGTTTTTCTGCAGTGATCTGAAGGTGGTATATCATATTCCGATCAGCTCCGGCCTTCTTTTGGACGGAAGTATCAGCCGGGAGCAGGCAAAGGAACTGCTTTACCTTATGCTTTCCGAGGCAAAAAGTCTGCTTTCCATGAATGTAAAGGGACTCCTTCATTTCCTTGAGATCGAACAGAGTATTGGTGAAGAAGAAAAGGAAAAGCTCTATGATGCAAAGATTGCAGCTTATCTTCTCAATCCGCTAAAGGGGAAATATTCTTATGATGACATTGCCTCCGAATACGGCAATCTGATGCTTCCGGCCAGAGAGGATCTGATCTATAAGAAGATGGATCCGGCGGAAAAGGCCGGCAATCTGATCCGTTACGGCTCTGCTTCTGCCTATGGTATTTATGCTTCTATGGAGCGGCTTCTTGCTTCTCTGGATGAAATGAAGCTTCGAAAGCTCTATGATGAGGTAGAGATGCCTCTGGTCTATACCCTGGCTTCCATGGAGGCTTATGGCATTAAGGCAGATCCTGCTGCCTTGCGGAATTACAGTGACGAGCTCGGCAAATCCATTCTCCTTCTGGAAAAGGAAATTTATGATCTGGCAGGAGAATCCTTTAACATTCTGTCTCCCAAGCAGCTGGGACAGATCCTGTTCGAAAAGCTGCAGCTGCCGAACGGAAAGAAGACAAAGACAGGTTATTCTACGGCAGCAGAGGTATTGGAGAAGCTTTCTCCCGACTATCCGATCGTTGAGAAGGTCTTAAAGTACAGGCAGCTGACCAAACTGAAGTCAACCTATGCAGACAGCCTGCAGAATGATATCAGAGAAGACGGCAGGATCCATACGACCTTTCAGCAGACCGTTACGGCAACCGGCCGTCTGAGTTCAACCGATCCGAATCTGCAGAATATTCCGATTCGTGATGAACTGGGCAGACAGATCCGTAAGGTTTTTGTTCCGGAAGAAGGGTATTCCTTTATCGATGCGGATTATTCTCAGATCGAGCTCCGTGTTCTGGCCCATATGTCAGGTGACGAAAAGCTGATCGAGGCCTATAATGAAGCACAGGATATTCATACCCTGACCGCTTCTCAGGTCTTCCATGTACCGATCGATGAGGTGACACCTCTTCAGAGAAGAAATGCCAAGGCGGTTAATTTCGGTATTATTTATGGTATTTCTTCCTTTGGCTTAAGTCAGGATTTATCGATTTCCAGAAAAGAAGCCCAGCAGTATATGGATCATTATTTTGCAGCTTATCCCAAGATCAAGGATTTTCTGGATGGACTGGTAGCTTCCGCTAAGGAAAGCGGCAATGCCCTAACCCTTTTCGGCAGGATTCGTCCGATGCCGGAACTGTCTTCCAGCAATTTCATGCAGCGTTCCTTCGGAGAAAGAGTTGCCATGAATGCGCCAATCCAGGGAACGGCAGCCGATATCATTAAGATTGCCATGAACCGGGTTTATAAGAGGCTAAAAGACGAGGGCTTAAAGTCCCGCCTCCTGCTGCAGGTTCATGATGAACTTCTGGTGGAGGCAGCAGAGGGAGAAGAGACATTTGTTTATCGGATTCTGCAGGAGGAAATGAATCAGGCTGCAGAATTAAAAGTAAAATTGGAGGTTGATATCAATGAGGGTAAAAACTGGTACGAAGCAAAATAATGCAAAACCGATGAGAAAGACCAAGGTGATCGGTATCACAGGCGGGATCGGAGCCGGCAAAAGCCTTGTTCTGGATTATATAAAAGCCAATTACAGATCCCGTATTCTTCTGACCGATGAGATCGGAGAAGAGGTTGTTTCCCCGGGCGGTATGTGCTATACCAGATTAAAGCAGCTTCTCCCCAAAGAGGCCTTTGACAAGAAGGGCTATATGAAGAGAGATGTTGTTTCGGAATTAATGTATGAGGATCCGGATCTAAGAAAGAAGATGAACGATCTGATCCATCCGGCAGTAGGCATTTATCTGGTTACAGAGATTGAGAAAGAAAAAAAGCATGGCCTTTTGGACTTTGTCATCATTGAATCTGCTCTTTATGACGGAAGCGGCTTTGCGACCCTTTGTAGTGAGGTCTGGTCCATTAATGCAGATCCCGAGATCAGAAAAAAACGTCTGATGGAAGATAGAGAGTACAGCGAGGAAAAGGTCGAGAGCATTTTTGAAAGCCAGGCTCTTTATGACAAAATGCGCAAAAGCCTGCCGGTTCAGATAGATAACAACGGAGATGCAGAGAAAACCTATGCTCAGATTGATGCTCAGATGAACCGGATCAAGCCCGGTTCCAAGAGGGAAGCCTGAAAATGGAAATGATGAGTATTGCCAGCGGCAGCAGCGGCAACTGTATTTATATCGGCACAGACAAGACCCATATCCTGATCGATGCCGGCATCAGCGGAAAAAGAGTAGAAAATGGCTTAAATTCCGTTGGGCTTACGATGAGGGATATAGACGGGATCTGTGTTACCCATGAACATAATGATCATATCAAGGGGCTGGGTGTTTTATCCAGGCGCTACGGTCTTCCGATCTTTACGATGAAGGAAACCAGGCAGGAGATTCAAAGAACAAGTTCTGTCGGGGTGATCGATCCGGATCTTTTTGTTGAGATAGAGGAAAGCAGCCCTTTTATGATCGGGGATATCAGCTTAAAGGCATTGCCAATCTCTCATGACGCTGCACATCCCGTTGCCTATATCGCAGAAAGCGAAGCGCATAAAATGGGCGTTGTGACAGATCTTGGCTGCTATGATGAAAAACTGACGGCAGAGCTGAAAAATATGGATGCACTTCTGCTGGAGGCCAATCATGACATCCGGATGCTGGAGATCGGTCCCTATCCCTATCCTCTGAAGCAGAGAATTCTGGGAAAAAGGGGACATTTATCAAATGAAGCCTCCGGACAATTGCTAGGAGAGCTTCTTCATGATAATATCAAAGCAGTTTTTCTTGGCCATCTAAGCAAGGAAAACAATTACGAGGAGCTCGCTTACGAAACGGTAAAGAGCGAGATTACCCTTGGGGACAATCCTTACAAGGGCAGCGATTTCAGGATTATGGTGGCAAATAGGGATAAACCAAGTCAGATGGTTCGCGTATAAAAAGGTAAATGAAAGGACAAGTCAAATGGAAACAAATCAGAACAAAATCATCATTACCGTAGTCGGAAAGGATTCTGTAGGTATTATCGCAAAGGTATGTACTTACCTTGCTGAGCATAAAATCAATATTCTTGATATTTCACAAACCATCACAGGCGGTTATTTCAACATGATGACCATTGCAGATCTGACAGCTGCAGATAAACCCTTCGCAGAATGTGCAGACGATCTTGCGGCTCTCGGTGAGGGCATCGGTGTCAGGATCCACTGCCAGAAGGAAGAAATCTTCGATATGATGCATCGTATCTAAGGAGGTTCTCTGTCATGATCAATATTCTTGAAGTAAATGAAACAAATAAAATGATCGAGTCCATGAATCTCGATGTCAGAACCATCACACTGGGCATTAGCCTTTTGGACTGTGCCGATGCGGATCTCGATCAGTGCTGTCAGAAGATTTACCGGAAAATCACAACTGTCGCAAAGGATCTGGTAAAAACAGGACAGACCATCGAAAAAGAATACGGCATTCCGATCGTCAATAAAAGAATCTCCGTTACACCGATTTCCCTGGTTGGTGGTGCCTGTTGTCAGTCTCCGGAAGATTTTGTTAAGATTGCCCTTACGCTGGATCAGGCAGCAAAGGAAGTCGGAGTAAACTTCCTGGGCGGTTATTCTGCCCTGGTTGCCAAGGGAATGACAAAGGCAGATGAGATGCTGATCCGTTCCATGCCTCTGGCTTTCCGTGAGACAGACAGAGTCTGCGGATCTGTTAATCTGGCGACCACCAAGATCGGTATCAATATGGATGCGGTAAAACTTATGGGAGAGATCATCCTGGAGATCGCAAAAGGATCCAAATTACCGGATTCCGGTGATACCATGAAATTAGTCGTCTTCTGTAATGCGCCGGATGATAACCCATTTATGGCCGGTGCCTTCCATGGTGTAACAGAAGCGGATGCTGTTATCAATGTCGGCGTCAGCGGCCCGGGTGTTGTAAAGAGTGCCATTGAACAGGTTAGAGGTGAAAACTTCGAAGTCCTTTGTGAAACGATCAAAAAAACTGCCTTTAAGGTAACCCGTGTCGGTCAGCTGGTTGCCCAGAGAGCTTCCGCTATGTTGAATATTCCTTTCGGTATCGTCGATCTTTCTCTTGCACCGACACCGGCAATTGGAGACAGTGTTGCCGATATCCTTTGTGAGATCGGTCTGGAATATGCTGGTGCCCCGGGTACCACAGCAGCCCTTGCCATGCTGAATGATCAGGTGAAAAAGGGAGGCGTTATGGCTTCTTCCTATGTCGGCGGACTTTCCGGTGCCTTTATTCCGGTCAGCGAGGATGCCGGTATGATCAAGTCAGCAGAGCTTGGTGCCATTACGCTTGAGAAGTTGGAAGCCATGACCTGTGTCTGCTCCGTAGGTCTGGATATGATCGCCATTCCCGGCGATACCAAGGCAACTACGATCTCCGGTATCATTGCAGATGAGATGGCGCTCGGTATGGTGAACCAGAAGACAACGGCCTGCCGTCTAATCCCTGCGATCGGCAAGAAGGTAGGAGAGCAGGTTCAGTTTGGCGGTCTCTTTGGCTATGCGCCTGTTATGCCGGTAAATCCCTACTCCTGCGATGACTTCATCAATCGTGGCGGCAGGATTCCTGCACCGATTCATTCCTTTAAGAACTAAGGGAATGCTTTCAACTAGGCTTTACTACTATTGTAAGGATAAGGGGCTGCCCTGGCAGTCCCTTATTTTATGGTATAGGAAGCTGCTTCCTATACCATAAAATAAGCACGGAGATGCGCAGCTCGCGAAGCTGAAATTAATGCTTCGCATTCCGCTCGCGCGCGGGCGTATGCGCAAGCGCATACTTTTTTATCATATTTTTAGTATTATGGATAATTCTTTTACACAAACTTCAAAAACGGAATTAGGAGAGGGCATTAGGGACGGCATCCCGATCGCACTTGGATACTTTGCCGTATCCTTTTCTTTTGGTATTCTCGGTTCCTTAGACGGTCTTTCTATCTGGCAGACCAGCCTGATCTCCATGATGAATGTAACATCGGCCGGTCAGTTTGCCGGCCTTACCATCATGGCAAACCTTGGCTCCCTGTTGGAAATGGCTCTAACGCAGCTGATCATCAATCTGCGTTATTCTCTGATGTCCATTTCCCTGACCCAGAAGGTCGATGCCCGCTTTCGGGGAATCTGGAGAATGCTTTTTGCCTTCTTTGTTACAGATGAAATTTTTGCTGTTGCCAGCGGCCGGAAAAAGCCTGTCAGCAGGCTCTATTTTTTGGGACTGGTAACCCTTCCTTACTGGGGCTGGGCCTTTGGTACTTTTTTCGGTGCCCTTTTGGGAGATGTCCTGCCTGCCCTGATCGTAACCAGTCTGGGCATTGCCCTTTACGGCATGTTTATTGCAATCGTGACACCGGAGGCAAGAGACCATAAGAATGTTCGTATTGTTGTTGCGACCGCAATCACGATCAGCTGCTGCCTGCATTATCTTCCTCTTTTAAGACAGATCTCCAGCGGTTTTGCTATCATTCTATCTGCTGTCATTGCTTCTGCAGCCGGAGCTCTTCTTTTCCCGGTAGAAACGGAGGAGGAAGAGGAAAAAGCGGAAGGACAAGACTCGGAAATGAAAACTGAAAGAGAAGAGGATCAGAAAAGTCAATTTAGCGCAAGAAGGGAAAGTGAGGCAGGACGATGAATGTAAGAATCTTTTTTACCTATCTTTTGGTCATGGCCGGAGTTACCTATCTGGTACGCATGATCCCTTTTATGCTCTTTAAGGGCAAGATCAAAAATCGTTTCTTTCAATCCTTTTTATACTATGTGCCTTTTACTGTCTTAAGTGCAATGACCTTTCCGGCTATTCTGACTGCAACCGGATCTCTTCTTTCCGCCTGGATCGGCCTTCTTGTCGCCCTTCTTCTGGCCTTTTTTGATAAGGGTCTGATACAGGTTGCCATCTTCGCAAGTGCAGCGGTTTTACTGGTGGATCTTTTGCTCCTTTTATTGCCTTTGTGAGGTAAAAAGGCTATGATAAAGGAAAATGAAATTAAACGGAGGGGAAAATGGAAACAATATATGCAGAAGAATACAAGCGAAAGCTGACGAGTGCAGATAAGGCAGTAGAAGTGGTAAAATCCGGAGACTGGATTGATTACGGCTATAGTGCAGGAACAGCAGATCTGCTAGATCAGGCGCTTGCCAAAAGACTGCCAGAGCTTCACGATATTAAGATCCGTGGCGGAAATGCCATGAAAAAGCCGGCTGTTTTCGATGTAGAAAATGCGGCAGACCATATGTGCTGGAACTCTATTCATATGAGCGGCATTGAGAGAAAATATATCGACAGCGGTCTTGCTTATTATGTGCCGATTCGCTATTCCGAACTTCCCGGTTATTATCAGTACATGGATCCGATCGATGTCATGATGTTCCAGGTTGGTCCCATGGATAAGCACGGCTACTTTAATTTCGGTCCTCAGGCTTCTCATCTTGCTGCGGCAGTAGCTCGTTCCAAGGTGATCATTGTAGAAGTCAACCATAAAATGCCCTGCTGCCTGGGCGGCACCAATACAGGCATTCACATCAGCCAGGTAGATATGATCGTAGAGGGCAATGATCCTGATCTGCCTTCTCTTTCTTCCAAGGAAGCTTCCGCTACGGATAATGCCATTGCCAAATATATCTTCGAGGAGATTCCGGATGGAGCCTGCCTTCAGCTTGGAATCGGCAATACACCGAATGCAGTCGGTTCTATGATCGCAGAGTCCGATCTGAAAGATCTGGGTGTTCATACCGAGATGTACGTAGATGCCTTTATGAAGCTGACCCATGCCGGCAAGATCACCTGCGCAGAAAAGAATATCGATAAGGGACGCCAGGTGTATGCTTTTGCAGCCGGTTCCTCTGAACTCTATGATTTCATGGATCAGAACCCGGCTCTGATGATGACTTCGGTTGATTATACCAATGATATCGAGACGATCCGAAAGCTGGATAATTTCATTTCCATCAATAGTGCCATCAATCTTGATCTTTTCGGCCAGGTCGGAGCGGAAACGGCAGGTCTGCGTCATATCAGCGGAGCAGGCGGACAGCTCGACTTTGTTATGGGTGCCTACCTTTCCAAAGGAGGAAAAAGCTTCCTTTGCCTTTCCTCTTCAAGAGTAGACAAAGAGGGCAGGAGAAGCTCCAATATTCTTCCTGTAATGCCTAGCGGCACGGTTATGACCGATACAAGAGCCAATACCATGTATGTTGTAACTGAATACGGAAAAGTTTGCCTCAAGGGAATGTCAACCTGGGAAAGAAGCGAAATGCTGATTTCCATTGCCCATCCTGATTTCAGGGATGACCTGATCCGGGAAGCAGAAAAAATGCACATTTGGAGAAGAAGCAACAAAATATGATAAAGAAGTTATGCAAGGGGATCGGTATTGTCCTGGCAATACTGATCCTTCTTTTTATTATTTTAATTATTGTTTTAAGCCTTACGGAATTTAAACCTGCCGACAGGGAAGCTGTCACAGTAGACAGCGCCTCTGTCAAAACAGCAGACAGCGTAAGTACAGATGCAAGTTATGATCTGATCAGCTGGAATATCGGCTACTGTGGCCTCTCTGCTACAGCGGATTTCTTTATGGACGGAGGCAGCCATGTGAGAGAAAATACCGAGGATCAGGTCTATGATAACCTTTCGGCTGTTAATCTCTTTCTGGGAGAGCAAAATCCGGACTTTATTTTCCTCCAGGAGGTCGATAAGAGTTCCATGCGTTCCTATGGTGTCGATGAGAGCGCTTATCTGGCCGGCGGTCTGGAGCAAATGGATACCGCCTTTGCGGCCAACTACAAATGCCTCTTTATTCCCTATCCCTGGCCTCCGATCGGCTATATCCATTCCGGAATCATGACCTTTTCAAATGTATCCTTAACAGATGCACAAAGGGTTCAGCTTCCCTGTCCCTTTTCCTGGCCGGTAAGGCTGGCAAACCTGAAGCGCTGCCTTCTGGTAAGTAGGGTAAAGGTGGCAAATTCCGATAAGGAACTGGTGCTGATCAATCTCCATCTGGAAGCATATGATGAAGGAGAGGGAAAGGCGGCACAGACTCAGATGCTGAAAGAGATTCTGCAGGAAGAAGCCGATAAGGGAAATTATGTGATTGCGGCAGGTGATTTTAACCAGACCTTCTCCAATACGGATGATTCTGCTTATCCTTTGATCGACAGCAGCTACTGGCAGGCAGGAGAAATCGATATTTCGGAATTCGACAGCTCCTGGCAGTTTTTGATGGATAGTTCTGCCCCCAGCTGTCGTTCTCTGGATAAGGCCTACCGATCGGCAAATCAGGATTCCTTCCAGTATTATGTGATCGACGGCATGATCCTTTCAGACAATATCACCGTCGAGGAAATGCAGACGATCGATCTTGATTTTGCTCACAGTGACCATAATCCCATTAAGCTGACTTTTTCCTTAAATTAAAGCAAAAATGGGTAAGGACAGGAAAGACCTCATGCGACTTTCCTGTCTTATTTTCTTATCGTATAGCAAACTTCGTTCCCTATACGATAAAAAAACACGGAGATGCGCAAGCGCATACTTTTTTCAAGAAACTTTACAAAAAGATACACAAAAGATGTAAAGAAAAAATACTTGACATCAAATCAGGCTCTGTGTATTATAGTATAGGTCTGCATGAGGAGATTGATATGGAAAAAATTGTAAAACAGGGTCTCCTGTATGACTTTTACGGCGAACTTTTGACCGCACATCAGAAACAGATTTATGAACAGCTGGTTTATGATGACATGTCTTTGAGTGAGATTGCCGATGAGGCCGGTATCACCAGACAGGGGGTACATGATCTGATCCGCAGATGCGATAAGATTCTTCAGGGCTATGAAGATAAGCTGCATCTCATGGAGCGTTTCATGAAGGCAAAGGAAGCCGTTTCAGAGATACAGATAAAATGCAGAGAATACAAGATCAGCCAGGATCTTTCTTTGATCGAAGAGATCGAGGAGATTTCTGCCGGACTTTTAGAGGAGCTTTAAATGGCATTTGACAGCTTAACTGAAAAACTTCAGAACGTATTCAAAAGCCTTCGCAGCAAGGGTATGCTGACAGAAGCAGATGTCAAGACTGCTCTTAAGGAAGTCAAGATGGCCATGCTGGAGGCGGATGTAAACTTCCGTGTGGTAAAGCAGTTTGTCAAATCCGTAGAGGAAAAGGCAATTGGCGAGGATGTCCTCGGTGGCCTGAATCCCGGCCAGACCGTGATCAAGATCGTAAATGACGAGATGGTCAGCCTCATGGGTGGAGAAACCGTGGAGCTCAAGCTGAAAAGCTCGAACGACATGACCGTCATCATGATGATGGGTCTTCAGGGTGCAGGTAAAACAACGACAGCAGCGAAGATTGCCGGCAAGGTAATGAAGAAGGGCAGAAAACCTCTTTTGATCGGTTTGGACGTTTACCGACCGGCTGCGATCGAACAGCTGAAGGTGAATGCAGAGAAGGTTGGTTCCGAGGTTTTTACCATGGGAACAGAGAACAAGCCTCTTGACATTGCCAAGGCAGGTATTGCGCATGCAAAGAAGATCGGCTGCAATGTAGTTATTCTGGATACGGCAGGCCGTCTTCAGATCGATGATGACATGATGCAGGAACTGGTTGAACTGAAGGAAAACATCTCTATCGATGAATGTCTTCTGACCATTGATGCAATGACCGGACAGGAAGCCGTAAATGTTGCCAAGGCCTTTGATGAACAGGTTGGCATTGACGGCGTTGTTTTGACCAAGATGGATGGTGACACCCGAGGCGGTGCAGCCTTATCTGTCAGAGCCGTAACCGGCAAACCTATCTACTACGTTGGTATGGGCGAGAAGCTTTCCGATCTGGAACAGTTTTATCCGGATCGAATGGCATCCAGAATCCTCGGCATGGGAGATGTGCTTACCCTCATCGAGAAGGCACAGGAAGATTTCGACGAGGAGAAAGCCAGAAACTTAGAGCAGAAGCTTCGCAAATCTCAGTTTGGCTTTGATGACTACCTGGATTCCATGAATCAGATGAAAAAGATGGGCGGGATCGGAAGTATCCTTTCCATGATGCCCGGTGTTGGCGGTGCTGCAAGTGAACAGCTTGAGGCTGCCATGGATGAGAAGAAGCTTGCGAGAATAGAAGGGATTATTTATTCTATGACTCCGCAGGAACGTTCCAACCCGGATCTTCTCAATCCAAGCCGTAAGAGACGAATTGCCAAGGGCGCAGGCGTTGATATTTCAGAAGTCAACCGTCTCGTAAAACAATTCGATCAGATGCGTAAGATGATGAAAAAAATGGGTGGAACAAAAGGTATGAGCAAGATGCTCAGCGGTGGATTCGGCAAAAAAGGAAGAGGTAGATTTCCTTTTTAGCATAGATTAATTTATTAAGAACATATTCAGGAGGACAAGATAATGGTTAAGATCAGATTAAGAAGAATGGGTAAGAAAAAGGCTCCTTTCTACAGAGTAATTGTTGCAGATTCCAGATCCCCGAGAGATGGTAGATTCATCGAGGAGATCGGAACTTATGATCCGACAAAGGACCCGAGCGAATTTCACATCGATGAGGAAGCAGCTAAGAAATGGCTTGCAAACGGTGCTCAGCCGACAGCTACAGTTGAGAAGATCTTCAAACTGGCCGGCATCGAAAAATAATACGAGGTGTTCAGATGAAGGAACTGGTAGAAGTTATTGCCAAGAGCCTGGTAGAACATCCAGATGAAGTTGTAGTTTCCGAAACAGAGAAAGGGAAGTCTACGATCATCGAGCTTCATGTCGCTCAGTCCGATATGGGTAAGGTAATCGGCAGACAGGGACGTATCGCCAAAGCGATCCGCTCTGTAGTAAAGGCTGCAGCTGCAAAAGATGACAAAAAGGTTATCGTTGATATTGTTGACTAATCGGCAATAAATTTATGAGCCGGTCGAAAGGGTTTAGGCTCTTTTGACCGGTTTTTATCGTATAGAAAACATTGTTTTCTATACGATAAAAACGCTCCGCAAGGATCGCACTGCGGCGGAATGGAATCGTGTCGCGGAAGCGACCCGCCGCAGGCGGAGAATCCTGCAAGCAGGATTCTTTCAGAAATATACAAATAGGATTAAATATGACATATAAGAGAGACGAATTATATCAGGTTGGTGCGATTACCAATACACACGGGATCAAAGGCGAGGTCAAGGTCTTTCCGATGACCGATGATGTGAATCGCTTTAAGGGAATGAAGGAAATCCTTCTGGATACCGGAAAAGAGATCATTCCCCTCGAGGTCACTTCTGCCAGAGCACAGAAGAATCTCGTCATTTTAAAATTCAAAGGGATCGATAACATTAATGACATTGAAAAATATAAGACTTGCGGTCTTTATGTGACGAAGGAAAATAGAGTGCCCTTGGCAGAAGGAGAATATTTCATTGCCGATCTGATCGGCTGTGAGGTTTTTGCGGAAGACGGGGAAGATCTGGGAGAGATTACCAGCGTCCTGCAGACCGGTGCAAATGATGTCTGGATCTGCAAAAAAGAAGGCTCTCCGGAGCTTCTTTTGCCGAAGATTCCGGACTGTATTCTCAAGGTTGATACCGAGGGAAGACGGATTGATGTGCATCTGATGGAGGGACTCCGCTGATGAAGTTTTATGTTTTAACTCTTTTTCCGGAATTGATCGATCAGGTCGTTTCCAGCAGTATTATCGGTCGGGCGATCGCGAAGGGAGTCATTTCCGTAGAAGCGATCAATATTCGCGATTACTCTGCAGAGAAGCACAAAAAGGTGGATGATTATACCTATGGCGGAGGTGCCGGCATGCTGATGCAGGCCCAGCCGGTCTATGATGCCTGGTTATCCGTTGTAGAAAGAATCGGGCATAAGCCGAGAACGATTTACCTTACACCGCAGGCTGCGGTATTTAAACAGGCTCAGGCCAGGGAATTTGCCTTGGAAGAGGATCTGATCCTTCTCTGTGGTCACTATGAGGGAATTGACGACAGGGTTCTGCAGAAGATCGTAACAGATTATGTTTCGATCGGGGATTATGTTCTGACCGGTGGAGAGCTTCCGGCTGCGATTCTGATCGATGCGATCAGCAGAATGGTTCCCGGCACCCTGAGCAATGCCTCGAGCGGAGAGGATGAATCCTTTTCCGGTAATCTACTGGAATATCCGCAATATACCAGACCGGAGGAATGGATGGGAGAGAGGGTTCCCGAGATTCTCTTATCCGGTCACCATGCCAATGTTGAGAAATGGAGACAGGAGCAGGCCCTGCTCCGTACCAAAGAAAGACGTCCTGATCTTCTGGAGGGGAAATAAGAATGGAAGAGCAGCTTCAAACGATGCTGAAAAGCACGATGCAGCATTCGGGCATTTATATCAAAATGCTCCTGAAATGGTCGGTTTTGGCTATCATTTCAGGCATTCTCTGCGGCTTGATCGGCAGTCTCTTTCATTATGCCGTTGATTATGCGACAGAAATCCGCTCTCAGCATCTTTGGCTGATCTTTTTCCTGCCTCTTGCAGGTCTTCTGATTGTTTTTATTTACAGACTCTGCGGCGTAAAAAAGGATGAAGGAACGAATCTTGTGATTTCTTCTATCCGAGAGAAGCATGATCTGCCGGCCAATATGATCTTTCTGATCTTTGTCGGAACCGTTCTGACCCATCTTTGCGGCGGTTCCACCGGAAGAGAAGGAGCAGCCCTGCAGATCGGCGGTTCCACCGGCTCTCTGCTCGGACGTATTTTCCATTTGGATGAAAATGAAAAAAGGATCATCACTATGAGTGGTATGAGTGCCCTTTTTACTGCCTTATTTGGCACTCCTCTGGCTGCTTCCGTTTTCAGTATGGAGGTGATCAGTATCGGTATGATGCAGTATGCAGCCTTTCTTCCTTGCATTCTTGCTTCCATGATCGCTTATGCCATTTCAACAGCACTGGGAATTTCTTCTTTTTCCTATCATATCAGCTCGATTCCAGAGCTTTCCCTTTCCACTAGCATCAAGGTACTGGTTATTGCAGCCTTTTGCTGTCTGATCAGTGCAGTCTTTGTAAAAGGTATGCATTTTACTACAAGGATCTTTACCGAAAAATTCTCCAATCAATACCTTCGTGTCCTTGTCGGCGGTATTCTCGTCATTCTTCTGACCCTTTTATCCGGCAGTGATGCCTATAACGGAGCCGGTATGGAGATGATCACCGCCTCCTTTACCGGAAGGATCGTCTGGTATGCCTGCCTGGTCAAGATTTTATTTACGATCATCACTATGAGCAGCGGCTTTAAGGGTGGAGAGATCATTCCATCCTTCTTCGTCGGTGCAACCCTGGGAAATGTCTTAGCTTCCCTTCTGGGACTGGATTTGTCCTTTGGTGCGGCACTCGGCATGATCTGCGTTTTTTGCTGCGTTGTAAACTGTCCCATGGCCTCAGTGCTCATGAGCATAGAACTCTTTGGAGCAACCAATGTGCTGTATTTTGCCTTTGCCTGCTCGATTTCCTTCCTTTTGTCCGGGTATTTCAGCCTTTACAGCAGCCAGGGCTTCGCTATGACGAAAAGGCCGATTCCGACGGATGCCGGCGATGAGAGCTGAGTTCGTTAGAAACATAGTAAAATAAATAAATAAACGGCCGAGAATGATTCTGCCGGATCTAAAACACGCTCCCGCTCGGGGAAAAACCCAGCAGATGCTAAGCTCGAGG
>CAVHNP010000029.1:0-27755 GCA_963637505.1 Prevotella sp. CAG:279 | reverse complement strand
GGATTCGAACCTTGAAATGACGGAGTCAGAGTCCGTTGCCTTACCATTTGGCGATGGGCCATTGCGTTCAACAGGTGTTATTATATGGCATCTAAATCAAAAAAGCAAGTCCTTTTTTCATCTTTTTTCTTATTTTTTTAATTTTTAATGAAACTCCAAAAACATCTGCTTCGCCCGGGCAGCTTTTTCCCTTCTTTTTCCTTTTTTCTTTCTTTTCCTTCTCTCAAAAGCACTTACTCTTGTGGATGAAGGATTTTCCCTTCCTCAAAAGAAGGCCTCTCCAGATAATGCATCCCAACATCATAAACCGTTCCATAAACCGCATCATTCAGCCACTGTGCCATGCTGATCTCATCTTCTATCGTATTATAGAAATAGAGTTCTCTGATCGAGGTATGCACGGTTCCTCCCTGGGTCACACCCGGCAGTTTCAAATCGGTGATAAAGATACCGAACTTCTCCGAAAGTTCCTTCAGCCCCCTGATCATTTCCTTCATCTGCTCATAAAAGATCTCCTGGACTTCTTCGTCCGTCTCATAGACCTTGTTCGTAATATCATTATAATAGGCACTCAGGAGATAATCATGGGTGCTGGTCGTATAGAGGTAGGTAAATTCCTCTCCATAGCGCTCATAGAGTCTGCGGAACCAGTCCAAGGTCGGGTTACCGGAAGTAAGCGCCTCTCCCAGCTCCTTCGGTGCCTGCCAAAGCTCCTTTACGATATGCTGCCAGCTGTCGCATACCAGCTGACCGCTGTCAGATAGAATCGTCTTATCCTTGCAATTCGGATAATAGCTCTCGTAAACATCTCCGGCCAGAGCAGAGACCGCAAAGGCTCCTGCGGAATTCCCGGCGATCAGAAGCTTGTCCGGATTCGGAAAATACTGCTTTGCCACCTTCATTGCCTCCCTGTAGTTGGTCAGCCCATGAAAATGCAGGGTTTTCTCCTCTCCCTCTTCATCCTTATAGTCAAAGGAGCTGTTTCCGATATGAAAATCACCTGTCGCATAGGTGATGATCACAAAATTCCAGTCTGCAAAGGGATTTCTTGCCTCATGTACATCCGTGATTCCGATATTGATATTCATCAGCTGGGTAACCGGCCGAAGGTTATTCCAGTAATAATTCGGCAGTCCGGTCAGCATTTTCCCGGCCGTGGTCGGATTCGAAGCGGTAAAACGGTTCCAGGCCATTCCACCACCTGAAAAGAAAAGGCAAAGATGATTGCTTTTTCCCTTATTCAGATAAATATAATAAGGGGATCCATCCCCGCAAAGCCCTTCCTTCAGCGGGATCCTATACCATTGCTTCTCCTTCGGTTCTCCCTCCAGGAGAGGGGCATGATTGGCATTTTCAATCTTATGCCCCACTCTTTTTTCGATCAGGTTTCCCATTTTGGAAGCAAAAAGAAGCCCCTTCTTCATATTTTCTTTGTTATTTTCATTCTTAAAAGTCGGCATATCCTATCCTTATCTATTTTCCGCTTATCCCTGTCTCACATTTCACCGAAAACCGGCAGCGAAAGACACTTTCCTTCCGCTTTCGGCTTCATTACATCTTAAATCTTCTGGAAGCGGCGGAACGGAAACTCTTAAATCCAAAAATGATGACTGCTGCCGCCAGAACCAGATAGCCCGTGATCACAATCTCTATCAAAAGAACAAAGGAAAAGCTTCCTTTGATCAGGAAAGGCAGCAGGAGCATGGCACAAATGAAATCCAGAAGGAGATACATTACATACTCCGGAAGGCGGAATCTCTGAATCTTTGCGATCAGAAAGGTCAGCAGACTCAGCACCGGCAAAGTGATCGGGATCACCCAGCAGACAGACCATCCCCCGAATCCTGTGATCAGATCAATAAAGAAAACGATCAGGCAGGCAAAAATTACCTCGACCGAGATCAGCTTCAAAAGATTGGAATGCACATACCTGGTGACCAGAACATCCGCCCAGCCCAAAATTGCCGCCAGCATGGCAAACATCATCCAACTATAAGTGAAATGGGTGAAAAAGGCGATCATCACAAAAACAATCTCACAAGCGATCATCAAAAAGGTAACCAACCTGACAAAGGACATCCAGCTGACACTCCTGGTTGGAATCACCGGAAAGACATCCACTGCTTCTCCTTCGCCTTCCTCCTTCAGTTTTCCATGGCAAAGAGGACAGCAGGCCTTCTTTCCCTGTATATTAACCCTGCATTTCGTACAATATTGCATTACTCTACCTCATCATAATCATTTGTTGCTATTACAGCGATAATGTCATGCTCTGCCAGCTTTCTGAAAAAGCGCATCATGGCAGGATGATCCGTAAAGGGCGAAGCCTCTCCGAAAACCATTTTGTTGCCATAGGTACAGATCGTCACCTGCTGATTGGAAGAGGTCATAAAGGCCGCAAAATAATCGATATAGCCACTGATCTCCTCCGGCATACGGATCTTACCCAGATTGGAAATGTTTCCCGTTACACCGTTCTTAGCCCAGGAATTAAACTGGGCAATGGCCATATCCTTCATAAAAAGAGGCACCATCTTGATCGCCAGATTCTTCTCCAGGGAAGAATAGGAGTTCATGGTATTGGCCACCTCCTGCTCGTCCAGCTGCTCTTTGAAGCTTCGGTCAACGATATCAATAATGCTCTCCAGAGAACCATCTGTCTCACTCGGCTCAACCGGAATATTGATCACACCGAAAAAGTTACGGATGGTATCCGAATGAAAAAACTGTCTGAGGTTGACCGGAACGCTGACCACGATATTCTGCTTTTTCTTCTGTCCGGATGACATCTCATCCAAAATCGCCGAAATATAAAAAGCCGTGATCAAAACGCCCGCTGTGGTATGATACTGATGAGCCAGAGCCATGAATTTGTCTGCCTCGATAATCCCCTCCAGCATATGGGAATTCATATTCTCGTCTTTTTCTCCGGTCAGCTGATAAGCCCTTCCCTTGCCCATGGAATTCAGCTGTTTCAATTCCTGCTTTCCTTCATAATAATGAGAAAAAGCATCCTTGATCTTCTCGGAAAAAGAAGCTGTCTGCGGAATTTCCACCGGCGGCAGGTCATGTGCCTTCTCCAGATAAACCGCAATTAATTTGGAGAAAAAGCTGAAGGCTCCCGTTCCGTCTGCCAGAACGTGGAACATTTCCAGATTAATTCTCTTCTTATAATAAACCACCCTGTATAAGAGGGTCTTTCTGCCCGGAAAATAAAGAGGACTGCAGGCCGGAAGATGATCCTCCTCTACCACGGGTTCTAAATTATTTTCCTCCAGATAATACCAGAAGATGCCTCGCTTCAGACAGCAGTTAAAATAAGGAAACTCCTCTAAGGCAGCTTCCAGTGCTTCCTGCAGAATCACCGGATCCACTTCTTCAAAAAGCTGGCAGCTCAGACGAAAAACCCTGGTGTTTGCTCCTTCCGCCGTAGACGGAATGATCTTCGCCGCATTATCTAGTTCATACCACTCTTTTGTTGTACTCATTCCTCTTTTTATCCCCTCTCATGCGGATACAGAACACTGTCCCCGATCTTCGGCTCAATTTTGCCTGCCGTGAGCTCTGTAAATTCCTTTATAAATTTCCCCTTCTTCTCCTCCGGAAGCATCAGGGAAATCAGAACATCCTCCTGATAAAGAATCTCCCCGGTCAGCTGCATGGTTGCCATCAGGTTCTGGATCCTGCCCAGTTCTGTATAGGGAAGCCGGATCTCCGTCGGTGCACAAAGCTCCATTTCCAGAAGATGTGCCGCATCGATCGCCGCCTGCAGAGACTTCTGGTAAGCCCTCACAAGTCCTCCCGTTCCAAGCAGAACACCTCCGAAATATCTGGTCACAACTGCGGTCACATTGTGGAGTCCGCTGCTGAGCAGAAGATCCAGCATAGGCCTGCCAGCCGTTCCGGAAGGTTCCCCGTCATCACTGCATCTGGAGAGCTCATGATTCTCACCTATAATAAAGGCACTGCAATTATGCCTTGCATCCCAATATTTTTTCTTCGTCTGTTGAATAAAGGAGGATGCCTCCTCCTCTGTATCTGTCTTATGAAGTCTGGCAATAAAACGAGACTTTTTTTCGGTGATTTCTCCTTCTGCATCCTCTGCAAGGATTAAATAGGGTGTATCCGCCATATTCTTCCTCCATAGTCTTTAACTTTAATTATATAACAGAAAAGTGACAAATAAAAGCGCATTTGGTATACTGGCTTAAAGTCTGGGGACTGCGTCTTTTCGGCATTACAGGCTCTGATAAAGCAGATGCGTGGTTGACATAACCACTATCTTTCCCCGGTATTTCTTTAGCTAAATGAGGTTATTTCTATGAAGAAAATAAGTCAAAAGGAAGGGAAGCTGCAGAAAAATGCCAGCCCCTCTTCCGGAAAAGGAAAAAAGAAAGAAGGAAAGCATCCTATCCTGCACGCTGTTTTGAAAACGATAGGCAAACTCTTTCTCTGCCTGGTCTTTCTCTGCTGCATCGGCTTCTTCTGCCTTTTCGGTATGGTAAAGGGAGCCATCAGCACAGCTCCTTCTGTGGATGCGATCGATATTTCCCCAACCGGCTATATTACCAATGTCTATGACAATCAGGGCGATGAGCTGATCCAGCTTGTTTCCTCCGGCGCCAACAGAACCTATGTCACCCTTGATGAAATCCCGACCAATCTGCAGCATGCCTTTGTTGCCATCGAGGATGCCCGCTTTTATGAGCACGACGGTATCGATTATAAGGGTATCGTCAGAGCCGCTTTTCTAGGCCTCAAAAATCATTTTCACTTCTCCCAGGGAGCCAGCACCATCACACAGCAGCTCCTGAAGAATAATGTTTTTGACGGCTGGACAGAAGAATCCGGTCTGGGACAGAGGCTGAAAAGAAAGATTCAGGAACAGTATCTTGCTCTGGAATTGGAAAAGATCACCGACAAAGACACCATTTTGGAAAACTATCTGAATACCATCAATCTGGGACAGGGTACCCTGGGCGTCCAGTCTGCCGCTTCCCGTTACTTTGACAAGGATGTTTCCGAGCTTACCCTGTCAGAGGCAGCCGTGATTGCTTCCATTACCCAGAACCCGACCAAATACAATCCCATTTCTCATCCGGACAACAATGCGGAAAGACGGGCCAAGGTGCTCTCTTCCATGCTGGACTTTGGTTATATCGATCAGAGTCAATACGATGAGGCTATGGCAGATGACGTTTATGACAGAATTCAGTTGGTGAATACCCAGACAGAAAGTTCTGTCTACTCTTATTTTGTAGATTCCCTGATCCAGCAGGTCATTGATGACCTCATGGAAGAAAAAGGCTATTCCGAGTCACAGGCGAGAAAGCTTCTCTACAGCGGAGGCCTTTCCATCTATACGACCCAGGATCAGACGATCCAGCAAATCTGCGATGAAGAGTATGCCAATGCTGAAAATTACCCGGAAAATACCGAGTATTCCTTCAGTCTGAACCTGACTATCCAGCATGCAGACGGATCCGTAAACTATTACGATGAACAGTCCATGCTGGCCTGGCAGAAGGAATTCATCTCCTCTTCCAGCTATCTGATCTATTCCAGTCAGGAAGAGGCCTTGGATGCGATTCACACCTATGAAGAAGGGATTATGACCGAGGGAGATAGCATTCCTGAAAACGGGGAGATCATCACTTATACGCCCCAGCCTCAGGCTTCTATGGTCATCATGGATCAGAGAACCGGAGAAGTGAAAGCCATCGTCGGCGGACGCGGAGAAAAGGAAGCCTCCCTGACCCTGAACCGGGCAACAGATACAACCAGGCAGCCAGGTTCTACCTTTAAGATTGTATCGACCTATGCACCGGCTCTGGACAGCGGTAACTATACCTTAGCTTCTGTTGAAGATGACGCTCCTTATCAGTATTCCACCGGCAAGGACGTCAAAAATGCAGACGGCAGCTATAGCGGTTTTACCACCATTCGGGAAGCCATCCGGGATTCCGTGAATATCGTTGCCGTAAAAACCATGGCAGATATCACGCCTCAGGTCGGCTATGATATGCTGCTCGACTTTGGTTTTACTACCCTGGAGGATTCCGATATTGTCGAATCCCTCTGCCTGGGCGGTATCACAAAGGGTGTGACCAATCTGGAGCTGACTGCAAGCTATGCAGCCATCGCCAATTCCGGCCTCTATACCAAGCCGAAATTCTATACCCAGGTTTTCGACCATGACGGAAATCTTCTTCTGGATCATACGGAAAGCAGCAGCAATCAGGTGATCTCAGAACAGACTGCCTACCTCCTTACCAGCGCTATGGAGGACGTTGTTACTTCCGGAACCGGAACAGCCTGCAACTTCGGCACAACTGCCCTGGCCGGAAAAACCGGTACCACCACTTCCAAGGTAGACGCCTGGTTTGTCGGCTACAGTGATTATTACACCTGCGGCGTCTGGGGCGGCTATGATACAAACAAGCCCCTAGATTCTACCAACTATACCAAGCAGCTCTGGAAGAGTGTCATGAGCCGTCTGCACGAGGATCTGCCTTATAAGGATTTTGATGTGCCTTCCGGCATTACCACCGCGGCTGTCTGCAAGAAGTCAGGTCTTCTCCCCCTGGAGAATATCTGCAACAACGATCAGCGTGGTTCCATGGTTTATAATGAATACTTTATGAGCGGAACGGAGCCGGATACCGAATGTGATCACCATTATGCGATCACCATCTGTCCGGATTCCGGCATGATTGCAGGACCTTATTGCCCGAATCCGACTACAACGGTCTATATCAAGGGCGCGGAAGCCGGCAGTGCGGATTCTGCTTATATGACCTCGATCGACACAAGTATTACCTGCTCAATCCATACGGCTCCGGCTGTTTTGAACAACCTTCTTCTGGACGGTATGAATCAGCTGAATCAGCAAACGACCGAGAATGGAACTGACAGTTTGAACAACAACAATGGAACTGCGGGGAATATGCTGAATCAGAATGATGCAGTGGAGGAGTATCATATTCCATAAAATAATACTGTAGGTGTGAGATATGCCGCAAAAGACACGCGGCATTATGAATCCCGGCCATTAAAAGTCGTGAATGAACAAGTTGCTCTGCAGAAAAAGGCTCGTATCGGAAACCGATACGAGCCTTCAATTTTCAATATGAAATTATATTCCGCTAAGGATTACTGCGGTTTGATAACAAGGCATACAAGCATCTGTGCTGTAACAATACCTGTGTTCTTGGACTCTCTTCCTGTTCCTTTGCCCATGTGAATAGAATCACCAGCGTGAAGAACATGAACTTCGCCATCATCAGTTGTTACTGTCATCTCGCCTTCAACGATGTAGTAGAACATCTCAACCGGTGCCGGAGCCATCTCAGCGCCACCACCCGGAAGGAAATGAGATAATCCAAGAGAGATCTCTCCATCATTTACATCAACCGGTTTGTGCAGGTTTGTGCAACGAACATCATAGTGTCCTGGCGGTTCATATGTAACTGCTTCATTAGCATGTGTAACTTTGTACATTTTACATCTTCCTTTCTTAATTAAAAACTTAGGTTACTGAATATCAAAATCCGCACTCGCGGAATTCAGTCAAATTGACTAACTGTTAACCAGCTAACCTGTAATTAATTATACCGCTCTACCAAAAAATAATCAATAGGATTTACGCCTCTGCAGAAAGATACTTTTCAATTGCTGCAAGTGCTGCCTCTTCATCCTCTCCGTCAGCCTCTGCGGTGATCGGCTCACCCGGATAAAGTGCCAGAGTCATCATTCCCATCAGACTCTTGCCGTTGATTCTTTTGTTCTCATCTGTCTCGAAGTAAATTTTGCTCTTATACTCATTACAGATCTGTACAAGCTTTGCAATCGGTCTTTCTTCTTTTCCTTCAAGAATGTTTACATCAATTTCTTTCTTCATCATAACCCTTTTACATTCCCTCCTGATTCAGCTGTTCCGCAAGCTCACCGATCTTTTTGAGGCGGTGATTCACTCCCGATCTGCCGATCGGCGGATCCAGCATTTCTCCGAGTTCCTTCAGCGATGCCTCCGGATGCTCCAGTCTGACTTCTGCAATCTCCTGTAAAGAATCCGGGAGCTTTGCAAACTGTCCCGCTGCCATAAGACTTCTGATCTGCTCGATCTGCTTATTCGCAGCCTGCACTGTCTTATTCAGGTTTGCCGTCTCGCAATTTACCTGCCGGTTTACCTGATTACGCATATCCTTGAGAATCCTGACGTTCTCCATCTTCATCAGAGCGTTATAGGCTCCCATGATATTCAGAAGATCCACGATCTGGGTACCCTCCTTAACATAGAGCACATAACGTCCCTTTCTCTCAACCGTCTTTGCTTCGATCTCGTAAGCTCTGATCACCTCTTCAAGCTGGCCCGCTCTTGCGGCGGTCTCGCATACGATCTCGAAATGATAGGACTTCTCCGGATCATTCATCGATCCCGCAGAAAGAAAGACGCCTCTTAAGAAGGCTCTTCTGCAGCAATCATTCTGAATCAAAAGCGGATCTGCAATCCTCTCCGGATGCTCCGAGGTTGAATTCTTCAGGGCGGAAAGAATCTTCTCGGCATCTGCTTCTGCCTGTGTTCTAAGGAGATAGCTTCTGTTCCTGGAGAATCCGCTTCCCTGCCTGATATCGATATGCGTAATAATTTTAAATGTTTTCTTAATTAATGTAAAGGTCTTTCTTGCAAGAAGGACATTCTCCGTATGAAGCTGGAGTTCCAGCTTTCCATCCGGTCTCTGCACGCATTTTCCGCACATTCCGTAAATGCCTGCAAGCTCCGCGATCAGACAATGTCTTCTGTTGCTCATCGTTCTGGCAAGTTCTTCCTTGACCTCTCCTGCGAATGACATATTCCGCTCTCCCTTCAGAAAGCGCTTTTTCTCAAAGCTTTTATCTTCCCTTCACGATATCCCGGTGCTCAATGCGAACGCCATATTCCGGATTTTTCTCCAAAACTGCATAGAGGGCATTGGCAATCGTCACGCTTCTGTGCTTTCCACCGGTACAACCAACCGCAATGACCAGCTGGTTCTTTCCTTCCGCCACATAACGAGGCATCAGGAAGGTAATCATATCTTTCAGCTTCTCTAAGAAGATCTTCGCATCCTCCGACTGCATAACATAATCCTGTACATCCTGATCCTGGCCGGTCTTATGTTTCAATTCGTCGACATAGTAAGGATTGGGCAGGAAACGAACATCAAATACCAGATCGGCATCCTCCGGAATTCCGTATTTAAATCCGAAGGAAAGAACCGAAACAAAAAGGCTCTTATAGGCCTGCTTATCCAGAAAAATCTTCTTCAGCTCCCTGTTCAGATCCTTGGTCAGAAGCTTGCTGGTATCGATGATATAATCCGCTTCTTCCTTTAAGAAGCGCATTTTTTCTCTTTCTTTTTTGATTCCGGCTTCGATCGGTCCCCCGCCTGCCAAAGGATGCTTTCTTCTAGTCTCCTTATAGCGTTTTACAAGGGTGCTGTCCTCTGCGTCCAGGAAGAGAATCTGGTAGCTGATCTTCTCATCTGTCAGCTGCTCTAAAACATTTTTCAGTTCATCCAAGCCCTTTCCGCTTCGAACATCGATGCCCAGGGCAACCTTGGCCTGTCCCTCCTCCGGATTGGCATTGGCCAGCTTGGCAAACTTGATGATCAGGGGGATCGGCAGATTGTCCACACAAAGATAATCCATATCCTCCATCATTTTCAGAGCGCTGCTTTTACCGGCTCCGCTCATTCCCGTCAGGATCACAAATTCCATACTCTTCTCTCCTCTGCCGCCGCGATCACTCTGCCGTAAACTCTCCGATCAGCCTTACCTCCGGCTCTAAGATGACTCCCGTCTCTTCCTTTACCTTTCTGATGCAGTCCTGCATCAGTCTATAAATATCTTCTGAAGTAGCGCCGCCTTTATTGATCACAAAGCCGCAATGCTTCTCGGAAACCTGGGCTCCTCCGACCCGGTAACCAGACAGGCCGCTGTCCTGGATCAGTTTTCCGGCAAAATAGCCTTCCGGCCGCTTAAAGGTAGAACCTGCGCTCGGATATTCCAAGGGCTGTTTTTCCCTTCTTCTGCCGTTCAGATCCTTTATTTTCTCTGTAATCAGGCTCTCTTCTCCCTCCTCCAGAGAAAAGACCGCCGAAAGGACGATCGCTCCGCTTTTCATAATGGCACTGCTTCTGTATGTACCCTCATACTGCTCTGCCGTAAGGATTTCCTCGCTTCCGTCCCGATTCAGTACATGTACGGATTTTAAGACATCCTTCATCTCACCACCATAGGCACCGGCATTCATCACAAGGGCCCCGCCTACGGTTCCCGGAATGCCGGAAGCAAATTCTAAGCCGCTTAGGCTCTGCCTTTTTGCCTCGGTCGCTACCTGAGCCAAAAGACAGCCTGCTCCGGCATGGACTTCTTTTCCTTCTGTATAAAGTTCATTCATATTGCTGCCGATGCAGATGACACAGCCCCGAATCCCTTTGTCGGAAACCAGAAGGTTGCTGCCGTTTCCGATGACCATACAGGGCATGGATTCTGCCCGGCAAAGAGCCAGGATCTCTGCCACTTCCTTTTCCTTCGGCAGGAGAAAATAATCTGCCTCTCCGCCGGTCTGGAAAGTGGTATGACGGCTCATCGGCTCTTTTTCAAGAATCTGCTCCGGAGAGAGAAGCTCTCTCAGCTGATCAATAAATCCCATAAGTGGCATCCTCCAGAAATGCCTGATAGCATTTCTTTGCTTCGTATAAATCTGCCTTGCTGATGATCTCCCAGGGTGCATGCATGTTCAGCACGGCCACACCACTGTCGATCACCTGCATACCGTATCTGGCAAGAATATAGGCAATGGTTCCTCCGCCGCCCTGGTCAACCTTGCCCAGCTCTGCTGTCTGGAAGGAAACACCATGGTCATCCATGATCTTCCGAAGGGCGCCGACATATTCTGCATTCGCATCATTGGAACCGGATTTGCCCCGGCTTCCCGTAAATTTATTAAAGACAATTCCTCTGCCCAGATAAGCAGAATTTTTCTTTTCAAAGGCGGAGGCATAATTGCTGTCAAAGGCTGCGCTAACATCAGAAGAAAGAACACAGGAAGAAGCAAGGGCTCTTCTTAAAGCAATCTCTGAATACTGATCTGCCGCATTCATTACCTCTGCTGTCATATTTTCAAAGAAGCGGGATTTCATGCCTGTTGCACCCACGCTGCCGATCTCTTCCTTGTCTACCAGAAGGCATACGCTGGTACGCTTGGGTGCTTCCACCTCAAACATAGCTGCAAAGGAAGGAAAGGCACAGGATCTGTCATCATGGCCATAGCCCATGATCAGGCTTCTGTCAAAGCCATAATCTCTGGCCTTGCCTGCCGGAACGACCTCGATCTCTGCTGAAAGGAAATCCTCCTCCTCAAAGTCATAGGTTTCCTTCAGGATCTTTAAAATATTCTTGGAAACCGCTTCCTTTTCTTCTCCTTCCAGAGGCATGCTTCCGATCAGTACATCCAGGTTCTCACCTTCTACCGCTACGGAAGCCTTCTTGCCCATCTGGTCTCCTGCCAGATGAATCAGGATATCGCTGACACCAAATACCGGGTCATCTTCCTTTTCTCCGACCGAAACCGGAATCACGCTTCCATCCTTTTTCACAACCACGCCATGCAAAGCAAGAGGAAGTGCCACCCACTGGTATTTCTTGATGCCACCGTAATAATGTGTATCCAGAAGGGCCATCTCTGTATCCTCATAAAGGGGATTCTGCTTCAGATCCAGGCGGGGGGAATCGATATGGGCACCCAGGATATTCATGCCTTTCTCCATGGGCTCTGAACCGATGATAAACATGGCCACTTCCTTGCCCATGTTATTACAGAAGACCTTGTCTCCCGCCTGCAGCTTTTTGCCGCTCTTGAGAATCTCCTCGATTGGCTCAAAACCTGCTGCCAGGGCCCTCTTTTCGAATTCCCTTGTGCATTCCCGCTCTGTCTTGCAGGTACTGATAAAGGTCTTATATTCCTCTGCGAAGGCAAATACCTTCTTCTTTTCCTCTTCCGAATAGCTCTTCCAAGCGTTCTTTCTCTCCATTTTATCTTTCTCCTTTTCAGGGATTCTCTATCCCTTTCTCACATACGTCATTGATCTGATCGATGAATTGTCTGTTCGGCGAGTTGTCTAACCGATGAGTTATCTGACCGGCGAGTTATCTGACCGACGAGTTATCTGACCGACGAGTTATCTGACCTGTGAATTTTGCTGTGTAGAATCTGCCTGTTTAATCCTCAGCTTCAAGTCTTTCGGCCTCTTTTTCTGCCTTCTTCCGATCCATGCTCTCCTGCACTCTGCGGTAAAGCTCCTCGGCCGCATTATAGCCCATCTTTTTCTGTCTGTGGTTTGCAGCGGCAACCTCCAGAATGACCGCAATATTACGGCCCGGTCTGATCGGCAGAGACTGGCAGACCACATCAAGGCCCAGGAAGTTGATATATTCATCCGTCATGCCCAGGCGGTCATATTCTGTGTCCTTGTTCCACTCTTCCAGCTTCACCACCATATCGATCTGGTGGGAATCCTCAATGGACTCTACACCAAAGAGGGTCTTGGCATCAATGATACCGATTCCTCGAACCTCCAGAAAGTTCTTGGTGATAAAGGGAGCCCGTCCGACCAGCTGTTTCTCATTGATCCTGCGGATCTCAACGACATCATCTGCCACCAGTCTGTGCCCTCTTCTTACAAGCTCGAGGGCTGCCTCGCTCTTGCCGATTCCGCTCTCTCCCTGGATCAGAACGCCCTCTCCATAGACATCCACCAGAATACCATGCACCGTCATCTGCGGTGCCAGATGTTCCCCGAGAACGGCGATCAGCATACCCATAAAAGGCGATGTCTCATCTTCCGTTAAATAGAGAGCGAAATTCTCCCTTTCCGCAATCCGGATCACCTCTTCACTCGGTCTCTGTCCCCTGCAGAAGATCATGCAGGGACCGTGGTAGGAAAAGATTTTTTCGAAAATCTCAATCTGTCTTTCCTCGGTCAGTTTGCTGATATAGTTATACTCTACCTTGCCCAAAACCATCATTCTGTTATAGGCAAAATCATCAAAATATCCTGTCAGCTGAAAGGCCGGTCTGTTGATCTCTCTTGTATGAATAACCTTTTTGCTGGTATCCACGTTAGGAGTCAGGGAAACAAGCTCCAGTTCCTTTGCTACAATATCAAGCTTTACGCCATTTTTTTCTTCACTTGTCATAGTTTTTCCTCTTCATTTTGTCATGCAGCGCCTGTCGCTGCACTTCCTTTCATTTTAGCATAGAGGCTTATTTGCTTCAATCAGCGAGAGGAAGAATAGGTCCGACAGGCAGGATTGTCTGCAACTCATGCATGGCATGCAGCTGAATCCTCCGTAAGACGGTTTGCAAGGCTTCCGTAGGGAGCTGCAGACTAGCAGCGAAGACGAGAGCACTGTGCCCAAGGGGCCGAAGGGCGTAGCCCTGAGTGAGCGCGTAGCGCGAGTTTTGCGGTAGTCTTCGCGAATAGGCTGTCTGCAGCGAGTAGGAAACGAAGCATGTCTTACAGAGGATTCAGCTGTCAGCCATGCCCTTTGTTGCTTCATCGCTTTCGTGCAAAAAGTCATACACCTCCTGCGCCACCCTCAGATTCATCCCATCTGCCTGAGCCAACTCTTCCGGGCTTGCTTTTCTGATCGCCTCCATCGATTCAAAACGTTTCATCAAGGCCTTTCTCCTGGCAGGCCCAATTCCCGGAATATCGTCCAAGATGGAATGCACCTGATTTGCCGAACGAAGGGATCTGTGGTAGGTGATGGCAAAGCGATGAGCCTCATCCTGCACCCTGGTGATCAGATGAAAGGCTGCCGCGCTTTTGTCCATGGGTACTTCCTGATCATTTACATAGAGGCCTCTGGTTCTGTGATGATCATCCTTAACCATACCGCAGACCGGAATATGCAGATCCAGCTCCTCTAAAACCTGCTCTGCGATATGCACCTGTCCCTTGCCGCCATCCATCAGGAGAAGATCGGGAAAACGGGTAAAGCTGCTTTGACTTTCCTTCTTTTCTTCTCTTTCTCTCAGGCCGTGGGAAAAGCGGCGGGTCAGAACCTCCTTCATGGCTGCATAATCATTCTGGCCGGAAAGGGATTTAATCCGGAACTTACGATAATCACTCTTCTTGGGCTTTCCGTCTTCAAAAACGACCATGGAACCAACCATGGCAAAGCCGCTGATATTGGAAATATCGAAAGCTTCTATGCGATGCAGTTCTCCCAGGGATGTCAGCCGGCCCAGTTCCCGCATGGCACCTAAGGTTCTCTGCTCTTCCCTCTTCAGCTTCTCCTTATTCTGTTCTAAGACTATTCCGGCATTTTTCTCCGCCAGTTCAACCAGCTTTTCCTTTTGCCCCTTCTTCGGCACCCGAAGGTAAACCCTGCTGCCCTTCTGCTCGCCAAGCCATTTTTCGATCAGGTCTGCCTCCGGCAGCTCGGTCTGCAGATACAGCTCCCTCGGCAAAAAGGGGGTTCCGGAATAATATTGTTTGATAAAGCTGGCAATGACCGCTTCTTTGGCATCGTCTGTCCGGACATTCATATAGAAATGTTCCCTGCCGATCAGCTTTCCCTCTCTTACAAAAAAGACCTGAATGACAGCATCTCTCTCATCCATGGCAAGGGCAATGATATCCCGGTCCTCTTCTGTCGAAGCCGTGATCTTCTGCTTCTGAGTCACCTGGGCAAGGTCCTCCAGCAGTCCCTTATACTGAGCTGCCTGTTCGAATTGCAGCCGGGCGGAACAGTCCAACATCTTTTCTCTCAGCTCTTCCTCCAGTTCCTTGTGATTCCCATTCAAAAAATCCAGAGCCTTCTCGATCGATCTTCTGTACTCATCCGGCCGGATCATGGCCTGACAGGGAGCCGGACAGCGGCCCATATGGTAATTCAGACAGGGTCTGCCCTTTTCCTCCGGCAGCCCTTTCAGATTCTTACAGCAGCTGCGGATATGATAGACCTTCTGCAGCAGATCGATCGTTGTCCTGACCGCTCCCGCATTGGTATAGGGTCCGAAATACCGGGCCCCATCCTTTTTCATCTGACGGACAAGAAGGATCCTCGGATAAAGCTCGTCCACCGTCACCTTGATATAAGGATAGGTCTTGTCATCCTTCAAAAGGGTGTTGTACTTCGGCCGGTTTTCCTTGATCAGATTATTCTCCAGAACAAGGGCTTCCAGCTCGGAATCCGTGATGATCGTTTCAAAATGATCGATCTGGGGAACCATCTGCGCCAGCATGGCTCTGCCGTCTCCGCCATGAAAATACTGGCGGACACGGTTCTTCAGACTGACGGCCTTTCCAATATAGATGATCGTGCCATCCGCATCATACATAAGATATACGCCGGGTTTGGCCGGAAGCTTTTTTAAAGCTTCTTTGAGTTCTTCATTCATTGTTTCTGTCATATCTTCGTACACCGATATATTGTCATAAGAAATGCATTGCGAATCGTCGGATAAAATGTGTTGATAGCTTTTCCTAACAATTACAAGGCAAAGACCTTCTGCATTGTCCGAATTTCTCACAGCATTTATTACAATGTCAATGGGGAACAGGATGACTCCTGTTCCCCATATTCTAACATCTTTATTCTGTTCGCGTAACCGCTTCAGCTATTCTCTGATGCAGCAGGTAAAGAGTACGATCTACTCTTCTGTCTCTTCCTTCTGTGCTGCCTTTCTTGCTGCAATTGCACCGTCAGACTCAACGATATCATCGTCATCCTCTGTCTCTGCCGCAACCGTTTCCTTCTGCAGGGATACCTTGTCCTCATCCGCATTTTCTGCAGCTGACTCTTCTGTATCACGGCCGAGGATTCTGTTGTAGATGGCCATGAATTCCTTACCGGTGATCGTCTCACGGTCATAGAGGAAGTCGGCAATCTCATCCAGAATATCGATATGCTCTGCAAGAAGCTCTTTTGCCTCTGCATAGCTTTCTGCCAGAAGTTTCTGAACCTCTTCATCGATCAGGGCTGCTGTTGCATCACCGCAGTTCATCACCGGTCTGCCGTCCAGATACCTGTTTTCAACAGACTCCAGGCTCATCAGGCCGAATTTCTTTGACATACCGTACTGGGTGATCATTGCCCTGGCCACCTTGGTTGCCTGTTCAATATCATTGGATGCGCCTGTCGTTACAGAATCAAACTTCAGTTCCTCAGCTGCACGACCGCCCATGTAGGTAACAAGACGAGCCTTTAATTCATCCTCTGTCATCAGATACTTTTCTTCTTCCGGTACCTGCATAACATAGCCAAGGGCTCCCATAGTTCTCGGAACAATGGTGATCTTCTGAACCGGTTCCGCATCCTTCTGCAGGGCTGTTACAAGGGCATGTCCAACCTCATGGGTTGCAACGATACGTTTTTCCTTCTCGCCCAGGATACGATCCTTCTTCTCCTTACCGGCGATAACAACCTCTACCGACTCCAGAAGGTCTGACTGCTGTACCAGCTTCCGGCCGCATTTTACTGCATTGATAGCAGCTTCATTGATAATATTGGCAAGATCAGAGCCTACCGCACCGGAGGTTGCAAGTGCGACCTCTTCCAGGTTTACGCTCTCATCCATACGAACATCCTTGGAATGCACCTTCAGGGTATCTACACGTCCCTTCAGATCCGGCTTGTCTACGATGATTCTTCGGTCGAAACGGCCCGGACGCAGGAGAGCCTTATCCAGAACCTCCGGTCTGTTGGTGGCTGCAAGGATCAGAATTCCCTTGGAAGGATCAAAACCATCCATCTCGGAAAGGAGCTGATTCAGAGTCTGCTCACGTTCATCATTTCCGCCGAATCTGCTGTCTCTGCTCTTACCGATGGCATCGATCTCATCGATAAAGATAATGCAGGGAGCATTCTTCTCTGCCTCACGGAAAAGATCTCTTACCCTGGAAGCACCGACACCGACAAACATCTCTACAAAGTCAGAACCTGCCAGTGAGAAGAAAGGTACATGAGCTTCGCCCGCAACTGCTCTCGCCAGAAGGGTCTTACCGGTTCCGGGAGGGCCAACCAAAAGTGCCCCCTTCGGAAGCTTGGCACCGATCGCCGTATATTTCTGCGGATTATGCAGGAAATCAACGACCTCCTGTAGGGATTCCTTCGCCTCATCCTGACCGGCTACGTTCTTGAAGGTAACACCGGTTTCCTTTTGAACATAAACCTTAGCATTACTCTTACCGACGCCCATCATACCGGCTCCGCCGCCCTGGCGTTTCATAATGAAATAGAAGAAGCCCCAGATCAAGGCAATCGGAAGAATGATGCTGAGAATATTGTAGATCACAGCCGCCGAGCTGTCCGGAATCTTACCGGAGATATCTACATCATGCTCCTCCAGGAAGGGAACCAGGTTCTCATCCTGCACGCGTCCTGTATAGTAGCCGCCCAGGAGCTTGCCGTTCTGATCATTGTCGGTCGGCGTAATATTGATCTGATAAGTTTCGATCTCAACCGCCGCTACATCTCCGCTCTCTACCTTATCCAGAAATTCCGAATAGGAGATCTGCTGCTCGGAGCCGATCATCAGCCTGCTGCTGACCATACTCATAAAAAAGAGAACAACAAGTGCTACCAAAATCATGACCATGACCATCTGGCCATTGTTTTTGTTGTCCCCCTTATTTCCGTTCTGATTGTTCTTATTGTTGTTATTCTGATTCCGTTGATACGGATTTTGATTTGGATTTTGATTATCCATAAGCATACCCTCCTTTTCCCTATTCTGAATCTTCTTCCGTAAGGATCTTGCTTTGCACTTTCGCTTTCTCCTTCCCTACCGGTCTCAGAACAGGCTAAGCATAAAAATTCTGCTCCTCCCCTTGCAGGGCGAGAGGATGAAATGAAGTACATCCTGTGGAAATATATGATGCATTTCCGAATTTTCACGCTATTAGGTTATTATAAAATTTCAAACCCTTAAAATCAATAAAGATTCTATGAAATCTTTATGAAGGAAATCGAGAAAAAAGCAGGAAAAAAGTATTTTTCCCTTAGTAAATTAAGCTTCTATCTTCCCGGATATCGCGCGTCACTCGTTCTTTACCCGCAAAGACTCTGCTTCTTACTTGCGAAGACTCTGCTTCTCTAACAACTCCAAAAGTTCTCCATAAGCCGGCATAGCCGAAAAGGCCTCTTTCTTCTTACGGTAGTCTGCCAGCAGGATCTCCGCATGCTCCGGCAAAAGGTAAGGGATCAGTTCCTTTGTCAGGCTATGAACCGAGGCAAACATATAGTAGCATCTCTCATCTCTGACCAATTCATCCTGGGCACCATAAATATAGGAAAGAAGGGCATAAACCTCTTCCTCCTCTATCTTCTCCCTTTCTGACTCCTGATATTCTTTTATCGTCTTCTTCAGCTCCTTGGTAAACTCTTCTTCCAGGGTGGTATCCTTGATCCCCCGGATCAGAGAACCGAAGAGACCACCTTTTTTCCTATAGCTTTCGTGATGGCTGAGATTTCGGTCGGCATTCAGATAAGATTTGTATAAGACTTTTACTTTTTCCAGTGTCTGCATTTCTTTTTCCTTCTTTGCTTTTGTTTTGGGTGGAGATATTCTTTTCTAATTTTCTTTTTTAGCCCAATCCTATTTTAAAGAAGTTCCATATAAAAAGGAAGAGGCTCTCACCTCTTCCTTTTTATATGGAACCCGTAAATACGAGCTCCGTATTTTTTATCCAAACATCATTGTTAGATTTTCTCTTTTAAAAGAGGTCTTTCATTGTTGGATAAAGTTTCTTAAAGTGCTGATATCTTTCTTCATATTTGGCTACAAGTTCAGGATCCGGTTCAACCGTATCTACAACCTTAACCATCTTTTCAGCAATTGTTTCCACATCCGGATAAGCACCACAGCCTACCGCCGCAAGCATTGCCGCACCTAAGGCAGGTCCTTCCTCGCTCTCTATCACATCCACCTTCAGGTTCATGATATTCGCAATCATCTTTTTCCAGAGTGGACTCTTTGCACCGCCGCCGCAGATCTTTGTTCTCTCGATCCGGATTCCAAGACTTCTGGCAACCTCCAGGGAATCCCGTAGCCCAAAGGCTACTCCCTCAAGAACTGCCTGCGTCATGTCTTCCCTTGTCGTATCCATCGACATGCCGATAAACATCGCTCTCACATCCGGATTGTTATGCGGAGATCTTTCTCCCATTAAATAAGGAAGAAAGAATACATTATTTTCTCCAAGCTTCGCTATCTGAGCCTGCTCCGCCGCAAAATCCTTGGTTTTCAGAATATCTTCATTCCACCATTTATTGCAGGAAGCCGCACTCAGCATACAGCCCATCAAATGATAATGTCCATCTGCATGTGCAAATGAATGCAAAGCATTATGCTCGTCTACGCCGAACTCTTCGCTGGAAATAAAGATCGTTCCGGAAGTACCCAGAGAAATATTACATCTTCCGTTTCCAACCGTTCCGGTTCCGACTGCCGCGGCTGCATTATCACCTGCACCGGCAATTACCTTAACCCCCTCAGATAAACCGAGTTCTTTGGCAATCTCCGGTTTAAGATGTCCAACCACCTCATAACTCTCATACAATTTCGGCAGCTGCTTTTCTGTGATCCCGCAAATTTCCAACATTTCCTTGGACCAGCAGCGGTTCTTCACATCCATCAGAAGCATGCCCGATGCATCCGATACATCTGTACAAAAGCTTCCGGATATCATATATGCAAGATAATCTTTAGGAAGCATGATCTTACATATCTTTTTATAATTATCCGGTTCATTATTTTTCATCCAGAGGATTTTCGGTGCTGTAAATCCGGCAAAAGCAATATTGGCAGTATATTCGGAAAGCTTATCCTTTCCTATTACCTGATTCAGGTAGTCCGTTTCTTTTCCGGTTCTTCCATCATTCCATAAAATCGCCGGACGAATCACCTTATCGTTCTGATCCAGGGCAACCAGGCCATGCATCTGACCGCCAAAGCTGATTCCTGCCACCTCACTTTTATCGCAGTCTGCAAGCAGCTCCTTTATTCCTGCCATAGACTGAGAGAACCAATCTTCCGGATTCTGCTCAGACCAGCCCGGATGCGGAAAATATAAAGGATATTCTTTGGATACAATCTTTTTAATTGTACCGGCCTCGTCCATCAGTAAAAGCTTTACCGCCGACGTACCAAGATCAACTCCTATAAATAACATATGATCTCCTTTTTCTCCGGCAAGGTGCTTATTTGATTTTAATAACCGCCTTTACCAGATCCGTTTTATTATTGACCGCCTCATCATAAGCTTCCTTGATATGATCAAGATCAAACTCATGTGTCACGATACTGCTGACATCGATCGCTCCGCTGGATACGGCCGCAATTGCCTTCGGATAAATGTTTCTGTAACGGAATACGGATTTGATCGTTGCTTCCTTGTCCATGATCTGAGCAAAATTGTAATTGATCTCTTCCTGAGCAGCGATACCAACCAATACAATGGTTCCGCCCTTGCATACCAGATGCGGTGTCTGTGCAATTGTTACCGGTGATCCGGCTGTTTCGAATACCTTATCTGCACCTCTGCCGCCTGTTAATCTTGCAATTTCCTCGAAAACATCTTTTTCCTTGCTGTTGATCACATAGGTTGCGCCGAGTTCCTTGGCTTTCTCTAATTTTGCCTCTACCAGATCTGCCAGGATAATCTGTCCTGCACCATGTGCTTTACAGGATAAAAGAGTCACCAGTCCGATGCAGCCGCCGCCAAGAATGACTACGGTCTCTCCAACCTGAACATCTCCCTGGTTTGCTGCATGGAATCCAACCGATAAGGGCTCGATCAGGGCACCCTCTTTTGTGGATACATTGTCCGGCAGTTTAAAGCACATATTCTCCGGGAAAGCAATATACTCTTCATTGCATCCCTGAACCGGAGGAGTTGCAAGAAACTGAACATCCGGGCACAAGTTATACTTTCCGGACTTACAAAATTCACAGGTTCCGCAAGTAATTCCCGGTTCCAATGCAACCCTGTCTCCAACAGCCAGGCTTGTTACATCTTCTCCGATTTCTACTACGGTTCCAGCGCATTCATGACCCAGCATAAAATCCTGGCTCAAGTCAACTTTATAGGAACCACAGCATCCGGAATGATAGTAGTGTACATCGGAACCACAAATTCCTACATACTCCAACTCCACCAGTACCTGATCTTTTTTAATCTGCGGTACATCAATTTCCTTAATAATCATGTTGTCTGTGCCTCGCATAAAGGCGCCTTTTTGTTTTTTCATTTCCTGCACTCCTTCGATTTATAAATTTTTACTCAGAAAGGCTTCCGTCGTCTGAGATTTCTCCATTATCGATGTACATCTGGATATATTCATCAACATTGTCAGAATTAATTTCCGGTGCATCTACATAATCGTTAACATCTGTTACATCCATCTCGCCTGCTAATACCTTGTTTGCATAGCTCATGTTCAGTTTTGCAATATCGATTGCAGACTGAAGTGCTGTACAGGTAAGAAGTCCTTCCTTGATCAGTAAGCAGCCCTGAGCTGTTCCGTCAACACCATATGCCAGGAAGCTCGGCTTTCCGTCTTTTACATAGTTCGGATCATTACGAACTGCTTCGATTGCGCCTGCTGCCATGTTGTCATTCATAGAAATGATCGCATCGATATGTGTTCCGGCCTGAACCCAGTTCTCCATCAGTGTAAGAGCTTCATCACTGTTCCAGTTTGCATAATCTTCATAAAGGATTGTTACGTCCGGTCTCTCATTGAAGAAGTAGGTATCCCATGCTTCTCTTCTCTTCTCTGCATGATAGTTTCCGGAAGGTCCGCGAAGTACAACTACGTTTGCATTCTCCGGGATCTCATCTACTGCACGTTTTGCACCAACTGCTGCCTGCTCAACCGGATCCGCATCAACGGTTCCTGTTCCGGCCATTACAGAGTTATCATCGCTACCATCCAGATCGCTCTGATGTGTTGTCGGGTTTGTTGTGATAACCGGGATTCCTGCATCTACCAGCTTCTGTACATACGGAGCCTGTGCTGCATTGTTGTTAGACTGTACGATAACCAGATCATATTTCTTTGTGATGCAGTCTTCCAGAAGTCCGTTCTCTGTATTGTCATCACCCTCACCGCTGACACAGGTAAGGTCAAAGTCATAATTCTCTGCCTCAGCCTTCATCTCAGATGTCATCCAGGAAGCAAAGGTATCTGCACTTGCACGAGCTACGAAGCATACCTTCTTGCCTGATGTATCTGCATTTCCGGAAGTATCACCGGAAGAAGCTGCTGTTGATCCGCTATCACCTGAGCCTGCGGATTCAGTTGTAGAAGCTGTGCTTCCGCATCCAGCTGCCATGGATGCAACCATAGCGGTTGACATTAATACTGCTAACACTCTTTTCCATTTCATAATTTTCTCCTCCTTGTTTGTAAATTATGAGATTTTTTATTTTAACTGCACGGTCGTGCAATTAATCACGCTATTGTATTTCTTCTGTTACTCTTTCTTTTCTTCTTTCTTATCGTCCTTCTTAACGAGGATTACCTTTGTGGATTTCTTGGACTTGCTTACAACGTCAAATGCTACCGCAAGAACAATGATGGATCCTTCGATTACCTGCTGGATGTAGGAGTTTACACCAAGCAGATTCATTACGTTCTCAAGGAATCCAATGATGAATGCTCCGGCAATGGTTCCGCTTACTGTTCCGATACCGCCTGTAAAGGATGTTCCACCTACGATAGCTGCTGTAAGACCTGTCATTTCGTATCCAACCGCACCATTCGGAAGGCCGGCATTGTTACGTGCCATGAAGATCATACCTGCAAGTCCGATCAGAAGACCGTTGATAATATAGGATCTGTAGATACTTCTCTTAGAATTAATACCACTTGCTTCTGCAGCACTTCTGCTGCCGCCGATTGCATATAAGCCACGGCCGTATTTTGTATTATTCACGATGTACCAGATAACAATCGTTACCAGGATTGTGATAATAACTGGGATCGGAATCGGTCCGATGGATCCCTGTCCGATCTTTACAAAGTTGCCAAGCTGCAGAATGTTCTGTCCGCCTGTATAGTAAAGAGCAAGTCCTCTTGCAGCCTGCTGCATACCGAGGGTTGCGATAAAGGCCGGTACATTAAAGTTTGCTACGAAGATTGCGTTTACGATATTGCAGGCAACCGCTACTGCCAAAGCTACCACAAGGGCTACCAGCATAGATCCTGTGCTCTTGTAAACCGATACGGATAAAACACCGGATAAAGCAAGAACCGCGCCTACTGACAGATCAAGGAATCCACTGATGATCAGAAGCATTTCACCATAGGCGATCAGAATTCCTACACAAAGCTGACGGGTTACATTCACCAGGTTGCTGCTCTGTAAGAAGTAAGGGCTGATGATACTACATGCAACAAACAATACTAAAAGCACAATGTATATACTGAATTTCTGTAAATACTGTGTTCCTTTTCCTTTCATTTTTCCATCCTCCATATCACTGATGTTCCACACCAGTTGCAAATTTCATGATTCTTTCCTGTGAAAATTCTTCTTTATTAATGCATCCGGCGATTCGTCCCTGACACATGATATAAATTCTGTCGCACATTCCGATCAGCTCCGGCAATTCCGAAGAAACCATCACCACGGCTTTTCCTTCTTTTACAATGTCCGACATCAATTTATAGATCTCATACTTCGCACCGACATCGATTCCTCTTGTCGGTTCATCCAGTATCATGACTTCCGGATCACACAGCATCCATCTCGCTAAAAGAACTTTCTGCTGATTTCCACCTGAAAGAGATGCAATTGTCGTCTCAAGGGAGGGTGTCTTGACATTCATTTTGCTGAACATCTCTTTTACTTCTTTTTTCTCTTTTCCCCTGTGGGTATAGCCTCCGAAGATGTATTTACCCATAGCGGCTAAGGTCGCATTTTCCTGAACACTTCGCACCGGAATGATTCCGTCATCTCTACGGCTCTCGGAAAGCATGATCAAGCCGTTTTTGATGCTATCTCCGGCTGAAGTAATGTTTACCGGCTTGCCATCGATCTTCACCGTTCCTGTCCGGTGGGAATCAAGTCCGAAAACGCTTCGCATAACCTCGGTTCTTCCGGCTCCAACCAAACCGGCAAATCCAACGATCTCACCCTTTCTGGCATAGAAGTTGATATCTTCGAAAAGACCGTCCTGTGCAAAATTTTCTACCTCGAGCAGTTTCTCGCCGATGGGAATTTCTTCCTTGGGATAAACATTGGAAAGTTTACGTCCTACCATTCTGGCAATAACCGTATCCATATCCAAATCTTCTGCCCGGTCTGTCGAAACAACCTCTCCGTCTCGAAGAATTGTAATATCGTCCGCAATCTGGAAAACCTCGTCCATTTTGTGGGAGATATAAACAATACCTACTCCCTTGGCCTTCAGTTCCTCGATCTTGTCAAAAAGCTGTTTTACTTCTCTTTCTGTAATAGAAGAAGTCGGCTCATCCATGATTACGATCTGGGCATTATTTGTTACCGCCTTGATGATTTCCAGCATCTGGATATCGGATACTGTCAGGGTTTTCAGTTTCTGTGTCGGGCTGTAAGGTAAATTCTCATCCTTTAAGAACTGAATGGTTTCTTTTCTTACCTTCTTCCAGTCTACCTTTCCAAACTTATTCACCGGCAGTCTGCCCAGGAATAGATTTTCTTCAACCGAAAGCTCCGGCACATAATTCAATTCCTGCGCGATCATGGAGATACCATATTCACGTGCCTGAATCGGATTTTTGATCTCTACCGGCTTTTCATCGATAAAAATCTGGCCTTTGTCGGCTTTATACAATCCCATGATGATCTTCATCAGGGTTGATTTACCGGCACCGTTTTCACCGCATAAAGCATGTACGGTTCCTTTGCGCACGGAAAAGTCTATATTACTCAGAGCTTTTACGCCCGGGAACGACTTTTCCACACCCGAAATCCGCATTTTAACGTCGCTCATTTTCTCATTCACCCTTTCCTCTTTGAACAAGTTTTTTATGTAAGTTCAGAATAGCACCGCCCTTTATTTATATCAAACGTTTTATTAATCTTCTGCGTATTGCCAAAAATTTCCTTCCTGCTTTTGTGCAATTTTTACACTTTTTCCGTTGTTTGACTGTTATTTAACAAGCAATTTGCTTTTTCTTTGTATTGCATTTTTCCTTAACTTTCTTTATTCTTTTATTTATCAAAGTTTTTATATTCTTTTTTAGTAATATTCTTATCAAAAGTTTATGTGGATGCCCCCCCCCCGCTTTTGCAAAGTTTTTAACGAAAGTCACTCGGTTACCCGCTTTTTTATTGCCCTTGCCACGGATCTGACTTCTGGACAAAGACAGAAAACATCAGTATATTTTTGTATAGAGAGCTTACAATTTACAGGAGGAGATAAGATACATGTATGATGAGCCCATTAAAACCTCAACCATCGGTGATGTTTTTCGCACAATTTACTATAACGGGCCCTGTTCCCGTCAAAATATCGCAGATCGACTCGGACTTAGTCTCCCCACCGTTACTCTCAATCTTTCACAGTTAATGAAGAATGATCTGATCTATAATGCCGGTTCCCTCGAGTCCACCGGCGGACGAAAGCCTTACAGTTATTCCTGTGTGCCAGATGCCCGCTATTCTATCGGCCTCGATATCACAAAGAATCACCTTTCTATCGTGATTATTAACCTGAACAACCAGATCATTGCCAGCAGACGTCTTCGCATTCCCTTTGAAGACAGCAATGACTACTTTCAGTTTGCTTCGGATCAGGCCGAGGATCTGATCAGCACCACTGATATTTCCCGCTCCAAAATATTGGGCTGCGGTATTTCTCTTCCCGTTATTGTAAATAAGGATCAGAAAAGCATTTCTTATGCGACCGTAATCGATGTTTCGGACGATATCTATGAACATATTCAGCAGCATTCTTCTTTTCCTATGCTTCTCTTTAACGATGCGAATTCAGGCGGACTGGCTGAGGCCTGGCATTCTACCTCAAACAAAAACGAAGTCTACCTTTCTCTCAGCAGCAGTGTCGGAGGCGCTGTTATCAATGCGCTCAATATTTCTATCGGTAACAACTGCCGCGCATCCGAATTCGGTCACCTCACCTTATTTCCGAATGGCAAGAGATGCTACTGCGGAAAACGCGGCTGTGTAAACGCCTATTGTTCTGCACAGGTCTTGACGAATTTTACTGATGGGAATATTCAGGCTTTTTTTGATGAATTAAAGGATAATATTGGATTTCAGAATTGTTTTGATGAATACCTGGATCATCTCGCCCTCACAGTCAATAATCTGAGAATGTGTTATGACTGTGATGTCATACTGGGCGGAAGTGTCGGTGCCTATATGGATGATTATCTGGATATTCTGAAAGAAAAGGCAGCTGCATTGAACACCTTTGAGCATAGTGCCGACTATATCAAAACCTGCCGCTACAAAACAGAAGCTGCAGCAGCCGGTGCAGCCCTGTATTTTATCCAGCAGTTTATTTCTAATATGTAGAAACTCCCTTTTCATTTATTGCTCTTTCCGGTACCTTCCCTTATAATGTAGGTGCTTTTTATCCGATGAGCTCAACAAAGGAGAGTACATATTATGATCAAGCTAATTGTCAGTGATGTAGATGGGACTCTGATTCGAAAGGGCATGCTCCATATCACGCCTCGCATGCATACCTTGATTCAGAAAATGAAGGAGCATCACATTCTTTTCTGTGCGGCAAGCGGCAGACCCTTCAACGGTCTCCGGCAGGAATTTGCTCCGGAAAAAGACGATATTGCCTATATCTCTGAAAGCGGCTCGATCGGCGGATATGCCGGCGATCTTTTCTATAATAAGCCTCTCGATCGCGACACGGTCGTCAGTCTGGTGAAAGATATCCGTGCCCGTGAAGGAAGAAATATCCTCTACTCTCAGCTGGATTCCACCTATCTCGAGACAAGTTACGGCTCGCCCTTTTACAAATATATGGTTGAGGATCTTTGCTATCCGACCCTTCTGGTTCCGGATTTGCTGGAGCTTACCGAGCCCTGCTATAAGGTTGCATCCTGTAACTTTGAAGGTTTTGATAAGGATCTTGATTTTTATCGGGATAAATACGGAGAAGAAAATACCGTTGTAGCCTCCGGTCCTTTCTGGGTTGATATCATTCCCAAGGATGTCAATAAAGGAAGCTGCCTGCAGGCTTTAATGAATAAACTGGGTATCTCCGAAGATGAGATCCTGGCCTTTGGCGACCAGGAAAACGACTTAGCTATGCTGAAACTTGCCAAGCATGCCTATGCCATGGATACTTCCATGGATCATGTTAAAAAGGCTGCCGGCAAGTGGACGGATTGTCCGGAAGATATTATTGAGGAATATCTTAATAGGCTTTCCTAGGGTTATAAAGCAAAAAGCGTCGATAGCTAACTCCAGTAGCAAAAAAGGCCGAGAATGATTCTGCCAGATCTAAAACACGCTCTTATGCAGATCAGCTCTCGTACTGCAGGTGTGAGATATGCCGCAAAGACACGCTTCGTTTCCTACTCGCCGCAGACGGCTTATTCGCGCAGACTACCGCAAAACTCGCGCTCCGCGCTCACTCAGGGCTAAAGCCCTTCGGCCCCTTGGGCACAGTGCTCTCGTCTGCGCTGCCAGCCTGCAGCTCCCTACGGAAGCCTCGCTACCGTCT
>CAVHNP010000028.1:0-28229 GCA_963637505.1 Prevotella sp. CAG:279 | reverse complement strand
GAATACGAAGCATTAATTTCAGCTACGCGAGCTGCGCATCTCCGTCCTTTTATCGTATAGGGAACGAAGTTTCCTATACGATAAAAAGACCCAATCAATCAGATCGGATCTTTTTCCTGCTAGCGGAAAGAAAGGATTCTCTATCTCTCCTTTCTCCGCCTGCAAGCCGCCTCGTTAGAATCGAAAGCGGTTAAAAATTTATTCCAGTTCAGAAGGCTTTGCTACCTCATAATCAGAGAAGGAATCTGTAGAAGCCGCTCCGCTCAGATCCGCACTGTCCTTATAGCTCTTTACCGTGACGGTATAGCTGCTTGTTCCCTTTACATAAACGGTTCCATCTGTGCCTTTGATGGTAACTGTCTTACCCTTTTCATCTACGATGCTGCCGGCATTGTAGAGATTGGACAGCTCACTGTCTCCTGTAACAACCCAGGTGCTGTCATCAGAAATATAAAGATTTGCATAACCGTCTCCTCCGTCGCCTGCCCAGCTTTCATCATTTACAAAAGCACCGGTCAGGCTGCTGCCTTCTGTCATATAGAAGTCAAGCTGACTGATGGAATCCCAGACTACATCGCCTTCCATCTCCTGGTCAATTGCTGTGAAGTTACAATCTGCACCATTTTTTCCGCTGCTGCCCCAGCCGCGCTGATTGCTGTTGCCGGTACACTGGAGGAAGAAATCATTGTCCTTGGCATAGGTAATATCTACGTTATCAAGAACAAAGGTAGACTCTGTATTGGTTGTATAGAACATACCGCCGTTGTTTGCAGTCAGGCTGCCGCCAACCATTTCAAAGGTTGAGTTGCCCTCTTCTGAATCACCGGACATGCTCTGGTAAAGGATAACATTCCAAGTGATATCATTCTGCTCGTCATCTGCCATGTTTCCGGTCAGATCCGAATCAAAAAGCCGCAAGGTGTTCAGACCTTCGATACAAACTGCCTCTGAACCGTTTGCGGTCAGTTCTGCATTATTGACGGTAATATCTGCTGTAGAATAAACAGCCGGAGAACCGCTGCCATTGGAGGTATAGCTTCCTCCGTTTACAACCATGGTTCCGGAACCTCTGTCGGAACGGATGGCAGCAGCCGAAGCACCGCTTGTGTCAACCGTAAGATCCCAAGCATACAAAGTTCCTCCGCCAGCTACATGAATACCGCCTGAGGTATCCTGCTTGGTCGTGATCGTAGAATCCGACACATAGACCTTACCGTCACCATAGGCAAAAACTCCTGCGCCGCCTGCTGCATCTGTTGTGATCGTGCTGTCGGAGATATAGCTTGTTCCGTCTGTCTCAAGTACCGCAGCTCCGACACCGTAAAAGCTGGAATTATCTCCGCCGGTGGAATCATCGGAATCCCTGCTGATGGTCATATTTTTCATGGAAACCCTTGCTCCATTATAGGAATGGACTGCATTTTCATCACTGCCGGTGGACTTAATCGTCTCGTCGCTAACACTGGTATCTTCTGTATATTCTGTATTTGCATCATAGTTTTCTGGCTGGGATGAGCCGCCTCCGTCCATCTGTCCGCCGGGCGCTTCTCCTCCGGGGCCTCCCTGACCGTCCGGTGCTTCTCCGCCGGGACCGCCCTGACCATCCGGTGCTTCTCCGCCGAGACCACCCTGTCCCATCGCATCGCCGGACTCAAGGGGCATTACCGGTGCACCGGAAGCATCTCCAAAAGCCGCAGTTCCGCTTGCATCTGCAGAGCTGCTCTCTGTCTTTGTATTTCCGCATCCTGTAAAAGCAAGAGAAGCTGCCATCGTAACGCCAAGTGCCAAAGTCAATAATTTTCTGTTGACCATAAATCCACCTTCCTTATCTTTGGAAATCTTTTTATTCTTCTCAACTGAGATAACTATCCTGATTTTATTTTGCAGAATGCCTGTGTCTAATTTGTGTTCATTGTGCGAGCTTTTTCTGAATTTGATGAAGAAGCAGGAAATAACTGAAAACGAGTAGGGAACCCGTTGCAATCCAGGTGAAAGGATACACCAGTAAAAGAGTGGTAAAACTGTGGTATTTTACCAGGACCGTATAGATCCAGGCGATTCTCAAGAAGCAGGTACCAAAGATCATCAGAACAGAAGGCGTCATGGAATAGCCATAAGCCCGGAGGGAAGCTCCGGTCACTTCATAGGTTGCCGCAAGCCCCTGTAATAAAAGAACATAACGCATCCTTAAAAAGGCATAGCCTGCAACGACGCTATCTGTTGTAAAGAGTCCCACCAGTACATTTTTCATAAGGAAAAAGGTCAGATTCAGGCCTGCACAGAAAAAGATTCCGCAGAAAAAGCAGATCCGCCAGACCTTTTTACAACGGTCGATCTGTCCCGCTCCGTAATTTTGCCCGATAAAGGTTGTTGCTGACTGGTTGAAACCATTGATCATAAAATAACAGATATATTCAAAGTTCACTGCAACCGCAGAGCCCGCCACAACATTTGCACCGAATCCGTTGATCGCAGACTGAATCAGTACATTGGAAAAGGAAAAGACCATTCCCTGTATACCGGCCGGAACACCAATCCGCAGCATCTGCAGCAGGCATTTTTTATCAATATGCAGCTTTTTTAATTCCAGATGAATTTCTCCCTTTTCCTTCCGAAGAAGCAAAAGAACCAGACTGCTACTGACAATATTCGAAATCACCGTTGCGATCGCCACACCGGAAACGCTCATGTGCAGAGCCAGAACAAAGAAGACATTTAAAACCGCATTCAAAATGCCAGCAATGATCAGGCAATACATTGGTCTTCTCGTATCGCCTACACTTCTTAGGATCGCCGCTCCGAAGTTATAGAGCATGATAAAGGGCATTCCCAAACAGTATAAACGCAGATACAAAACAGCCAGATCGATCACATCCTCCGGCGTTGACATCATCAGGAGCAAGGGCTTTGCAATGATCTGCCCCAGAAAGAGAAGAAAAATACCACTGATTCCCGCAACGGTGATCGCTGTATGAACCGCATCCGAGATCCGCTCTCTTCGGCCCTGTCCGATCAGATTGGCGATCACGACATTTGTTCCGACAGAGATTCCGACAAAGAGATTTAGAATCAGGGTGATTACCGGGGCATTACTACCGACAGCTGCCAGGGCCTGGTTGCTTGAAAAACGTCCGATCACAGCCACATCCACCGCATTAAAAAGCTGCTGGAGGATAGAGCCTGCCGCCAGGGGCAGGGCAAATAATATGATTTTTCCCAATAAAGGACCGTGAAGCATATCCATCTTCACGGTCTGTGTATTTTCATGGCTCATTTTTCTCTTACTTCCACTTCTCTTTAACCAATTTTTAAAGCTGATGTCTTACCACGGCATATTCGTCGCCGTTTCGATAGAAGGGACAGACCGCATACTTTGACTGATAGAGTCTGGCCATATCATCCTCATCCATATCTGCCGAGCAATAATATGCCTCATCCTCTTCATCATATTCAAAATAAGCGCATTCATCACAACGAAGCTGCATTTTCTTTCTCCTCTCTTGCTCTTAAGAAAGCCTCTTTTGTCAGATCCTTTAAAACCTCACTTGCAATGATCAGGCCGCTGACAGAGGGAACGAAGGCCGTAGAACCTGGGATGTCCCTTCTCTCGGTACATTTATGCTGGGTGTCCGGCGGGCAGATACAATGATTTCTGCAGCTGATTGCCATATCATTCAGGGGACGAAGAGGTTTTTCCTTTGAATAAACTACCTTCAGCTTCTTTATTCCTCTCTTTTTCAGTTCTCTACGCATGACCTTAGCCAGGGGACACATTTTTGTCTTGTAGATATCAGCCACTTCCATCTCCGCAGGATTGAGCTTATTGCCGGCACCCATGGCACTGATTACCGGAACACCGGCTTCCTTTGCCTGCACGATGATATCCAGCTTAGCAGTAACGGTATCTACGGCATCCACAACATAATCATATTCCGAAAAATCAAACTGATCCCTTGTTTCCGGAAGATAAAAACATTTATGCTTATGCACGATGGCATCCGGATTAATGTCATGAATTCTCTCTTCCATGACATCCACCTTATATTTACCGACAGAAGAACGGGTCGCTATGATCTGCCTGTTCAGATTGGTCAGGCAAACCTTGTCATCGTCGATCAAGTCCAGTTCGCCGACTCCGCTTCTGACAAGTGCCTCTACGGTATAGCCGCCGACGCCGCCGATTCCAAATACGGCCACCCTGCTCTCTTTTAAGATTTCCATTGCTTCCTTACCAAAAAGCAGCTCTGTTCGGGAAAATTGATTCAGCATAAATAAACTCCTTTTTCCATTAATCCGATATATTTTACCATCATCCTTTTGACTTTTCCATAGTGTCAGAATAAACTTATAGGCATGAATAAGAATACCAGCGTAAAGAAAAATCACAATAAAAGCGACAAAAGAAAAGCAAAGAAAGAAGAAGTCAAAACGCCTGCTTCCGATCCCGCTTCCTTTCTTCCCATTACCAGGGAAGAACTGACCGCAAGAGGGATTGAGCAGCCTGACTTTGTCTATATTTCAGGGGATGCCTATGTGGATCATCCTTCCTTTGGTCCTGCTATTATCTGCCGGCTTCTCGAGGCCTATGGCTATTCTGTCGGCATGATTGCCCAGCCGGATTGGAAGGATCCCGCTTCGGTTCAGGTTTTCGGTGAGCCCCGCCTTGCCTTCCTTGTTTCCTCCGGAAATATGGATTCTCTGGTCAATCACTATACCGTTGCAAAGAAAAAACGTCATACCGACGCCTACAGTCCGGGAGGAAAAGCCGGCTATCGTCCGGATCGGGCTGTCATCGTCTACGGAAATCTGATCAGGCAGACCTATAAGAAAACTCCTATTATTCTGGGCGGACTGGAAGCTTCTCTCCGGAGACTTGGCCACTATGATTATTGGTCCGATTCCGTAAAACGCTCCATCCTTCTGGATGCCGGCGCCGATCTGATCTCCTATGGTATGGGAGAACACAGCATTATTGAAATTGCAGAAGCCCTTTCTGCCGGAATTGCCGTGCAGGACATCACCTATATCCGGGGTACGGTTTACAAGACCAGAGATGAGGCTTCTATTTATGATGCCATCAAGCTGCCCTCTTTCGAGGACATCAAAAAGGACAAAAGGTCTTATGCCGCCGGCTTTCGGATCCAGCATGAGAACACAGATCCCTATCAGGCCAAAACGATCTATGAAGTTTATGACCAAAAGCTCTGTGTTGTGCAAAATCCGCCGGCTCTGCCCCTGACAAGGCAGGAGTTTGATGATATTTATACCCTGCCCTATGCAGGCAGCTATCATCCGATCTATGAAAAGGATGGCGGTATTCCTGCCATTAAAGAGATCAAATTCAGTATCACCTCCAACAGAGGCTGTTACGGAGGCTGTAATTTCTGTGCCCTGACCTTTCATCAGGGAAGAATCATTCAGTCCCGCTCTCACGAATCCATTCTGCAGGAAGCGAAAAAAATGACGGAGGATCCTGAATTCAAGGGTTATATCCATGATGTAGGCGGCCCGACAGCAGATTTCAGAAAACCGGCCTGTTCTAAGCAAAACGATTATGGTGCCTGTAAGAGCAAACAATGCCTCTTTCCCGAGCCCTGTAAAAACCTCGAGGTCGATCACTCGGATTATCTGCAGCTGCTCAGAGAGCTCCGCACCCTGCCAAAGGTAAAAAAGGTCTTCGTCCGATCCGGTATCCGTTTTGATTATCTGATCGCCGATCAGGATCGCAGCTTTTTGGATGAGCTTTGCAAGTATCATATCAGTGGTCAGCTTCGTGTTGCCCCTGAGCATGTTTCCGATAACGTTCTCCGGAAAATGGGAAAACCAAAGAATGCTGTCTACGAAGCCTTTATTGCCGCCTTCGAAAAATCAAATAAAAAATCCGGCAAAGAGCAGTATCTTGTCCCCTATCTCATGTCCTCCCATCCGGGCAGTACCTTAGAGGATGCGATCACCCTTGCCCTTTACCTGAAATCCCATCATGTAAAACCGGATCAGGTCCAGGATTTTTATCCGACACCGGGAACGGTATCCACCTGCATGTACTATACAGGAATCGATCCTTTGACCATGACAGAGGTTTACATTGCGAAAAATCCGCATGAAAAAGCCCTGCAAAGAGCCCTGATCCAATATTGGGATGAGAAAAATTATGACCTGGTCAAAGAGGCTCTTCTAAAAACCAGCCGTGAGGATCTGATCGGTTTTGGTCAGGATTGCCTGATCCCGCCGAGAAAGATGTCACATGACAGGAAGAATGGGAAAAAGTTCGAAAAAAGGAAAGCCGGAAGCGGGCAGAAAAAGCAGGAAAGGCAGAACCATAAAAAAGGCCGAGAATGATTCTGCCGGATCTAAAACCGTATTTACACAAGATCCCAAGCCGGTATAAAGCTTTCCTCGGCCACACCCCTCTCCTGGATAAAGGCATTTTCAATACCCAGCTCTAAGGCATAGTCAAGCACTTTTTGGTACTCTCTTTTTGTTACTCTTCTGGAAAGAAGGGGATCCTCCCTCACAAGCGGATTAGATAGGATCGGCGTATATTGCTGGAGAATACTGATATAAATCTGATTTCCATAGCTGTGGTAAAGATAGTCCAGAACTGCCTTTGCATTTTTAACATGGCCCGGCATCAGGAGATGCCGGACGATGATTCCCTTGTCCATCATACCCTTTTCATTGAAATGAGTTTCGTATCCGATCTGTCTTACCATTTCCTGCAGAGCCTCTTTTGCTAGATCCGGATAATCTGCCGCCTTGGAATAGGATTTTGCCATTTCTTTGTCCATATATTTAAAATCCGGCAAATAAACGGAGATCAATCCATCCAAAAGCCTTAGTGCCTGAGGATTCTCATATCCTCCGCAGTTAAAAACAAAGGGAAGCCGAAGTCCTCTTTCCCTCGCGATCCTGATCGCTGGGATCAACTGGGGAATGTAAGGACTTGCACTGACCAGATTAATGTTATTTGCTCCTTTTTCTTCTAATCTTAGAAAATGCTCTGCCAACTCGGAAGATGTACAGACCTGCCCCACCGTCTGATCAGCAATTTCGTGATTCTGGCAAAAAATACATCTTAAATTACAGCCTGAAAAAAAGACTGCCCCCGAGCCTTCTTTTCCGGAAATACAGGGTTCCTCCCACATATGAAGATCCGCCCTTGCAATTCTGATCAAAAGGCCGCATCCGCAAAGGCCTCTTTCTCCCTTCAGTCGGTTGACCCCGCATTTTCTCGGACAGAGCTGACAAGCTTCTAAATACTTTGCATATTCTCCCAGCTCTTCCAACATCCTTTTTTCCTTCATGTTCTTCTTCTCGCTTCTAAAAGGTATAAATGATTTTTTGTTGGATTATATATTCTCGTTTCAAAAATGTATAAATATTCGTTATATTCATGAAATATTTGCTTTTTATTATACAGCAGGCTATACTTTTTTTATACTTTGCTTCGCATAGTTATCGCGGAATTTGCCATGATCCAAGGCAAACATGGAACTGGGCGCATTTTTCGCAAAATAAATTGACATGCAGCTTCATACTCATGTCCATGAATTAATAAAAAGGAAAGAAGGAACTGAAAAATGATAAAAGAAGCAATTATAAAAATTGTTACAAAAGAAGACCTGACCTATGATGAGGCCAAGGCCGTTATGACAGAGATTATGAGCGGTGAAACAACACCGACTCAGAATGCTGCCTTTCTTGCAGCTCTGTCCACCAAGAGCACAAAGGCGGAGACTATCGATGAGATTTCCGGCTGTGCCTATGCCATGCGTGAGCTTGCCACTCCGGTTCCTCATCCGGGTATGAAGGTTTTGGAGATTGTCGGAACCGGCGGAGATAACGCCCATACCTTTAATATCTCAACCACTTCCGCTATGGTAGTCGCTTCCTCCGGTGTCAAGGTAGCAAAACACGGCAACCGTGCCGCTTCATCTCTTTGCGGAACAGCAGACTGCTTAGAAGCTCTCGGCGTTAATATTCAGGAAGATCCGGAGCTTTGCCTGCGCATGCTGGAGAAGGCCGGCTTCTGCTTTATGTTTGCCCAGAAATACCATACCGCTATGAAATATGTCGGCGGCATTCGTAAAGAGCTTGGCTTCCGTACCGTATTCAATATCTTAGGCCCCATCACCAATCCCGCAAAACCGGAACATTTCCTTCTCGGTGTATACGATGAAGCCCTGGTTGAGCCGGTTGCAAAGGTTCTCGCCTCTCTCGGCGTGGAGCACGCTCTGGTTGTATACGGTCAAGACAGAATGGATGAAGTTTCAGCCAGCGCTCCGACTACCATTTGTGAATTGAGAAACGGCTTCTATCGTGTCTTCGAGATCAAACCGGAAGATTTTGGTCTTGCAAGAGGTAAAAAGGAAGAACTTGTCGGCGGTAATCCAGAAGAAAATGCCCAGATTACAAAAGATATTCTGAAGGGTAAGATTCAGGGCAGCAGAAGAAATGCCGTTCTTTTAAATTCAGGCTGTGCCCTTTATGCCGCTGATGCGGTTTCTTCTATCGAAGAAGGCGTAAAACTCGCCGGAGAATTGATTGATTCCGGAAAAGCCTATGAAACCCTTGAGGCTGTGATTGCGGAATCAAATAAATAACGCGACAAAACTAATTACGTATAAAATATATGAAAAACTCCGAACCAGGCAAAACGATGGTTCGGAGTTTTTTGATGTTATTATTCCAACTTTTTCATCTCCGTCTCTTCATCAAGCAGCTTTGTCATACTGCGCAGTCCCGTAATGACCGTAGAATCGTTATGGAGAATAGCTGAAAAAGCCGGCTGCAGGATACCTGCTACGCCCAAAGCAATCAAAGATGCATTAAAGGCAATAATAAAGCGATAATTATGATTGATCCGCTTCATCAAAGCAGAGGAAAGCTCTCTCAAAATTAAGAGCTGATGCAGGTCACTCGAGGAGATTGTGATATCCGCAACCTCTCTTGCAATGGCTGCGCCGTCTGAAATGGCAATTCCGGCATCTGCCTCGGATAAGGCCGGTGTATCATTTACACCGTCACCTACCATAATTACCTTACGGCCAAGTTCATGCTCTCTTTGAATAAAGCGTGCCTTTTCTTCCGGCAGAACACCGGCATGATATTCATCAATATTCAGAGATTTTGCAACCGCAGCAGCTGTTCTCTCATTATCTCCCGTCATCATGCATACCTTAGAAATACCGAGGGCATGCAGCTGATTGATCACCTCTGCAGCTTCCTTTCTTAAAGGATCAAAGATGCAGATCACTGCAAGGAGCACGCCATCGATTGCAAGGAAAAGATGGGAATATTCATCCGGCAGCTTCGCCAGCTTCTCTTCTTCCCCTTCCGGTACCTTACATTTTTCATCTTCAAAGACAAAATGATAGCTTCCGATCACAGCCTTCTTGCCCTCAATCAGGGAAGAAATACCGTGGGCAACCACATACTGCACCTTTGAGTGCATCTCTTCGTGAAGAATATTTCTCTTTAAGGCCTCGTTCACCACTGCATTGGCAATGGAATGCGGATAATGTTCTTCCAGACAAGCCGCAATTCGAAGGGCTTCCTCTTCTTTGACATCTCCAAAGGTCTCAATAGCAACCACAGTCGGTTTGGCATGGGTCAAGGTTCCGGTCTTATCGAAAACAATCGTGTCCGCATCCGCAACTGCCTCTAAGAATTTACCTCCCTTTACGGAAATATTATAATTTCCGGCCTCCTTGATCGCAGAAAGAACAGAAAGGGGCATAGAAAGCTTAAGGGCACAGGAAAAATCAACCATAAGGAAGGAAATTGCCCGGCTTACATTTCTGGTCAAAAGATAAGTAAGTGCCGTTCCCATCAGTGAATAGGGCACCAGATTATCCGCCAGATGATAAGCCTTTGCTTCTACATCAGACTTCAGCTTTTCTGACTCCTCGATCATCCTCACAATCTGATCGTACTTGCCGGAGCCGGAGGTCTTCGTAACGCGAACCAGACACTCGCCTTCTTCAACGACTGTTCCGGCATAAACATAGCCACCTGCTTCCTTGAAAACAGGTTCAGATTCGCCGGTCATGGAAGCCTGATTTACATTGGCTTCTCCCTCTACTACAACGCCATCCAAAGGAATGATATTTGACGTGCGGATATAGATCTCATCGCCAACCTTAATGTCTTTGACATTGACCAAAACATCCTCTGTCTCGGTCTTCATCCAGACCTTATCTACCTTTAAGGACATGGATCTGGCAAGATCACCGACACTCTTCTTATGGGTCCATTCCTCCAGCATATCACCGATATCCAAAAGGAACATAACAGAAGATGCTGTATCATAGTCTCCTCTTAAGATAGATACCGTAATCGCTGCCGCATCAAGAACAGATACCTCCAGCTTTCCTTTCATCAGAGAAGAAAGACCCTTGGTGATATATCGGATCGAAGAAACCGTTGTCCAGGCAATTGCTAAAGGTGCAGGGAAGAAAAGCTTACGGAAGAATCTTCCGCTGATCTTCCAGACCAATTTTTCCTGATATTTTCTATTCAGCTCCCGGCCACTTTCTTCCGGTACAAGCTCGATTGCCTTTTCATCATAATAAGAAAAAAGCTCCAGAGCCTGAAGAAGGGCTTCCCTGTTTTCCTTCCCCGGCTTATAGCTGATCGTTGCATCACCGGTTCGGTCATAAACCTTTGCATCCTTAACAAAGGCCTGATCCTTCAGGTAATATTCCAGGATATCTGCTTCATGCATGCTCATACGGAATTTTGCCATATGAACTCTCATTTTCTTTGAAGATTCATGACAGATTATATATTTCATCGTAATGATCTCTTTTCTTTAAAAATGTGCGTCTGGCACTCTCCTACTTTTAACATAATCGGAATCCTATGGTACTTCCTATTACGTTAAAATCTCAGCCGATGAACAAAAATTCGATCGGCTGAGATTCGGATTTACTCTTTAGTCTTCCTTTGCTTCCTCTGCTGCTGCCTCTTCATAGGCTGCTACAGTAGCCTTTGCTTCCGCTAATTTGCGGGCTTCTTCCTCAGCATATCTTTTTTCATTGATATCAGAAGCATCCTCATAAATGTCTTCACAATTTTCCTTTAAAGCAGTGCCTGTTTTCATAACAGCATCCTTGCCTCTCAGAACAGCTGCTGTGCACTGAGTATAGGCTTTTTTCGCATCCTTGCTCTTCAGGATTGACACGCCTGCTGTACCAAATAAAACACCGCCTGCAAATAAAGCTAATTTATTCCATTTCATCACAAATACCTCCATGTAGTTTTAGTTTTCTCTGTTCCGTTTATTATAGTTCCATTCCATAAAAAGTAAAAATTAAAGTTTCATAGCAAAAAATAAGCATTCATAGCAAAAGGTAAAGATGCATAGAAAAAAGTAAAGAATGTTAGAATATGCTAAGAGATAAAATAAGGTGATGGCTAACAAACTGTTAATGCTTGCCATAAAGGCCGAGATGTTCTGCCCAGGATCAAAAACCGATAGGACTCCGGCGCCGTTTTAAGTCGTGCTTCGCACGATGGCGCCTTGTGTACATCGCATCGCTGAAGCGATACGATATAGAGCGAGAGCGTGTTTTAGATCCGGCAGAATCATTCTCGGCCTTTACTTGCAGATTATTGAACAAAAACGAGCTTCTCTGTTCAGAAACAACTTCCAACAGTAGTATGCTCGTTTTTTCTATCTATCCCTTTTTTATTTCTTACAGCTCATAGCCCTTATTGATCAAATCCTCACTCCAGTAAGCAAGCATCTTGGAGAAGCTGTCCTCACAAATAATATGCTCCATCAGGCAGGCTTCCTCTTTGGCTGTTTCTTCCGGAATGCCGATTGATTCAAAAAGTGCAGTAAAGAATTTGTGCTTCTTATAGGTCTTCTCCGCCAGTTCCTTACCTGCATCTGTCAGAAGAATTCGCCAATCATCTCTCTGAATGAAATCCTGTTCTTCCAGCTTCTTCACAGCTACACTGACAGAGGGCTTGGAATAATTTAAATGCTCGGCAATATCCGTCAGTCTGCAGGCACCATTCTTCTCAATCAGTACAAGAATGGCTTCCAGATAGTCTTCTCTTGATTTTTCAATCGTTGTTCTGCTCATAATCGCTTTTACCTAACTTTTTATAGTAATATCTAACATGATATATAGTATACGATTCCGGCACTTTTGTAAAGCGTCTTATTTCAAAACAACAGAGTGCTGGCCACCCTCAAAGGAATAGACTGTCACTCCTTTTGCATCAAAATAGGCTTTCAGCTCCGGTGCATCATATTTTCCGCTGCTGTCCTCCAGAATGGAAGCCGGGCAGTCCATAAAGGCAATTTCTGGATCGACCAGATCATAAAAGGCCGTCGTCAGTCCCCAGTTACCATGATGGCCACAGGAGACATAGTCCGATTTTAACTCATCCCCATAGGCACTGATGATTTCATTCTCCACCTCTGACTGGGTATCGGCGCAAAAGAGCATGCTCTTCTCCTTACCGGATACCTTAAACATCAAAGAACCGTTATTGCAGAGGTTATTTTCAAACTGATTTACATAATCATCCCAGGCATGAAGCACCTTCAGTTTGAGTCCGATCAGATCCACCTCATCTCCCGCCTGCAGGGCTGTCACATTGTCCATTTTAGAAATCAGATTGGCATAGATCTCATAGGTTCCGTAATTGTCATAGTCCTTGGCTGTTTCCCGATATCTTTCTTCATGTACCGGCGTAACATATATCTGATCAATGGTAATATCTACATCCGGATAATCTGCCATAAGGGTATCAAAGGCTTCTACATGATCCGGGTGCGGATGGGTCAGGATCCAGGCATCCACATGATTATCAAAATTACTGATAATGCTCTTGATCTGCTCCGCATCATCTGCGTATCCGCCATCAATAATGACAAGATGGCCCTGCCTGTCTGTTATGGTATAGAACTGGGTCTGTCCTCCCGTAACAGAAGGATAGGAAATCACGGTCCAGTCATTTTTTACATAATATTTATAATAATGAATCCCAAAAACCAAAACTGCCAAAAGCAGAAAGAGACCTAAAAGCAAAGGCAAAATCCGTCTTTTTTTCAGCATTTCTTTCTTCCTTTCTTCCTAAGCTCCTAACTCACGTATACTCCCAAAAGCATGCCAAGCGAATTTTCCAAACCATCAAATACAGCTAAAGGCAGAAGGACTTGGCTTCCCCTGCACAATTTAAAACAGACCGAGAAAATCCCCGGTCTGTTTCTTTTGCTGTCTTAAGCTACTACGCCGTTTCTCACGTAATAATTTCTTCCCTTGAAGCTGTAATATCCGTTATAGCTCTTGTCCACCTTTCCGTTGTGAACATAGTACCATTTCCCGCTGCCGTTTACCTGAGCCAAAGTGGAGTAAGACCAGTCGATCTTACCGTTTCGTACGTAATACCAGCTGCCATTGTACTGTACCAGATTACTATAATCCCAATTAATGTAACCATTCTGGACATAATACCAGCCACTGTTATAAGAAACCAGACCGCTGTAGTTGATATCAAGCGCTCCGTTTGCAATATAGCACCAGGAACTGCCAACCTTAGCCAGACCATTGTAATCATAATATACAATGCCCTTCTGCACATAATACTCTCTGCCGCTGTCTGAAACAAGACCGGTAAAGTAGGAGGCCAGCTTTCCGTTCTGATAGTAGAACATACCATTCGTTTTCTTGATCAGGCCACTGTAACTCTGGCTGACAGAAGGCAGCCAAACCGCATAAAGATTGGTCTGCGGATAGTTCTCCTTGGCCCATGATGCTGTCACAGAAGCTCCGGAAGCATACTCTCCCTTTACAGAATCTCTCAGCTTTGACCAGCCCAGGAAGGTTGCATTTCCAAAATCCTGGAGGAATACATCTGTCGTAGAAAGGGTATATCCCTGATCGTTCTTCTGAATCTGCGTAGAATAAGAACTGCCCGTATTATTATTTGCGTAATAATTTATCTGCACATTATTGCTGTCAAGATAGCATGCTCTTGCTGCTGATGAAATATAATTTGCCAGCACCTTCTGTCCGTTCGAATTCGGATGATAGGAATCAGAGGAGAAGGTCTGATCTGCATTCAGAAGAAGATATGCACCGCCTGAGATATAATAAATTCCGCTCTCCTCCGCTGCCTGCTCATAAGCCTTCTGCGTTGTATTCAAAAGAGCCATTTCTCTCTCACTGTCAGCAGCTCGTGCACCTACCATTCCTAATACAATCTTGGCATTCGGGAAACAACTCTTTGCATAGGCAATGGTTTCCTTTGTTTTTTCCTTTACTGTGTTATAGCTGTAATAGGAATCGTTATATCCTCCGCAGATCACCAGAAGATCTACATCGTTTTTCTCCTTTACAGAGCCGTATGCATCTGTAAGCAGTTTCTTAAAATCAATGCCATTCGGGTTATTTACAAAGCCACTTCCCTGGTTCGCCTTTACCACATACTTTTTACAGTTTAAAAGCTGGGCTGTCAGAGCCGGCCAGGCATTTGCCGTGTCTAAGTAGGTCAGATCTGAACTGTAGCCCGCACCATAAGAATCTCCGATAAAGACGGCATAAGGATATGCTGTTCCCGCATATCCTGTTACAATACCGTTTTTCACCTGATAGCTTCTTCCCTGGTAAGTGTAATTACCGGAGTAGCTCCAATCAATGACACCATTTCGAACATAATACCAGGCACCGCTTCCGTTTACCTGAGATAAGGTCGTATAATTCCAGTCAATCTTACCATTATGCACATAGTACCAACTGCCATTATACTGAACCAGATTGCTGTAATTCCAATTGATCCTACCGTTCTGCAGGTAATACCAGCTTCCCCTATAGAGGTAAAGTCCGTTGAAACTGAAATCCACTACACCATTATTGACATAGTACCAGCCGCTCTCGTTAGAAGCCAGACCGGTGTAAGACCAGTTAATCACACCCTTCTCCACATAGTACCATCTGCCACTGTTATTCACTCTGGCTAAGGTGCTGTAGGACCAGTCGATCTTGCCATTGTGCACATAGTACCAGGATCCATTGTAGAGAACCAGGTTGCTGTAGTTCCAGTTGATCTTACCGTTCTGCAGGTAATACCAACCGCCTTTGTAGAGGCAAAGACCATTATAGCTGAAATCAACTACGCCCTTTTTCACATAGAACCAGCCGCTCTCGTTAGACGCCAGGCCGGTATAGGACCAGTTGATCACACCTTTTTCCACGTAATACCATCTGCCGCTGTTATTCACTCTCGCCAGAGTTGAGTAAGACCAGTCGATCTTGCCATTATGCACGTAATACCAGCCGCCATTATGCTGAACTAGATTACTATAGTTCCAGTTGATCTGACCCTTCTGCAGATAGTACCAGACATTATTGTATTTATATAAGCCGGTATAACTGAAATCTACTGTTCCGTTTTTAACATAGTACCAGCCACCGTTGTACTGAACCAGACCGGTATAGTTCTTGTTTACCAGACCATTCTGCACATAATACCAGCCGCCATTATAATGGTATAAACTGGTGTAATTTAAATTTTCTTTACCTTTTTCAAAGTAATACCAAAGGCCATTGTCCTTGCAGTAACCCAGATTGGTAAAGCTTGTATCTACATATCCGTTTTTGATGCAATACATGCAGAGGCTGTCCTGATCGAAGATAATGCCTGAGTAGGTTGGTACAAAAGCACCTTTTACACAATAAAGCTGCTGATCATCTACCGTAACCATTCCTGTATAATTCGGTCTGGAAGTCGCAGCCCAGATGGCATAGAGATTTACAATCGGATAATTCTTTGACATCCATTCTGCTCTGATCTGCATATAGGAAAAATATTCTCCTACTTTTGCATTTTTCAGCTTAGACCAGCCCAGGAAAGTAGCATTACCGAAATCCAGCTTAAAAATATCCTTCGATGCAACCTTTTTCGTCTCATCGGTGGTTGTGATCTTTTCTTCTACAACCGTATCGCTCTCTTCCTGATTGGAATGATACTGAACCAGAAGTTTATCCCGTTCAATGGTATAGGCATTTACCACAGCATAAACATAGTCTGCAATAGCCTCCTGTCCCTTCTGATTCGGATGGAAACCATCAACTGTGTTTAGAACATTCTCCCCATTCTGCAGAATATATTCTCCGTTGGTCAGATAGGAAGCTCCTGTCTCGGATGCAGCGTCAGCATAAGCTTTTTGCGTTACCTCCATTAAGCGGCTCTCTACCTTTGCATCGCTGCTTCCGGCAACCATACCCACAATGATCTTCGCATTCGGGAACTCAGTCTGGGCATAGGCTATTGTTGTCTTCGCCTTTTCTTTCAGCGTATCATAATCATAGCCATAATCATTATAACCGCCGCAGATGACAAGCAGTTTCACTGCTTCCTTATCGGTAATCTCCTTTGCGGCATCCGTAAGCAGGGAAAGGAAATTCACTCCATTTACCGTTCTGGCAAAGCCAACGCCGCCCTTCGCCTTACAGAGGTACTGTTCTGTATTTAATTTCTGGGCTGCATAAACAGGCCAGGCCTTATCCGGTTCCCAGGTTTTGCTTTCTGCATTATAGCCGGCAGCATAAGAATCTCCGATAAAGACCGTATCAATGGAGGCATCTCCGGATTCTTCTGCCTTCTCCTTATCACTGTTCTTTTCTGCAGCCTTTGCTTTTGTCAGCTCTGTCTGAGAGGAAGACTTTTCCTTGCTGTCTTCCGTGTTCAGATTCTCCCCTGTCTTGCCATTTTCTGCTGCATTCGCCTTGGCATCTGCATTCGATGTCTGCTTTTCCTCTGTTACCGTCGCATCAGAAGACTCTGTCGCTACTGCAGAAGCCTCTGCAACCTGCTGAAAGGGAAGACAGGTAAAAACCAGAACAAGGGTTAGCATAAAAGCTAACCCTCTCTTTCTCATTTCTGTACTTTTAAAATGTTTCATAACCGATAACACCTGCTGTATGATGTCCTTCATATAAAAGTATGTCACCTCGTTTTAAATTAACAAAAGTATCTGTATATTCCGAAGAAGAATATACCGTAAACAAACCTGTAGAAGTCAAAACCTTCCTAAGGGTATGTGTCGTCAGGCAGTTTCCTCCCTGATACATCAGTTTATCAGAAATTCCTGCATAAATCAAAGCAACCGATACCAGAGAACTGCAGTCACATTCTACATCGTAGCTGACCGCTCCCGGATCCCATCCTACCTTGGACGCTGCCTGATAGAGGGTATTTCGATCATTCATATCATAACCGATATGCTCATTTTTGGCTGCTCTCTCCATGGCATAGGCAAAACGTTCCGCTACGGTCGGATCACTGCATCTTAAAACATAGTTCCAGGGTCTGCTGTACCAGTCTCTGATATAGACTTCGTCTCCGGTCTGGTCTCCCGCCTGACCGTTTCTGTAAGTACCGTTTTCATCGTGGGCAGCATGCGCGATCAGAAGGGTATCTACAACACCTTTTACGACTGCATAGTCTGTTCCCTTGTAGGTGAATTTGCCGGTATAGGACCAGTCAACCTTTCCCTTATTTACATAGTAGTATCTTCCGTTGTATCCGGCCAGTGTCTGCGCATTCCAGTTCAGAACACCGCCTTCTACATAATACCAGCCGCCATAATGATAAACCAGGCCGGTATACTTCCAGTTCATCCAGCCTTTATTGATGTAATACCATTTGCCATTATATTGAGCAAGACCTGTATAAGACCAGTCGATCTTACCGTTTCTCACACAATACCAGATGCCGGAATTGTTCACCTGAGCCAGAGTCGAATAGTTCCAATCGATCTTACCCTTATGCACATAATACCAGCCGCCGTTATACTGGATCAGGCCGTTGGCATTCCAGTTTACCTTGCCATTCTGAACATAGTACCAGCCGCCGTTATAGTTCGTCAAGCCTTTTGCATTCCAGTTCAGAACGCCTTTCTGGACATAGTACCAATTGCCGTAATAATAAACCAGTCCGGTATAAGTCCAGTCCAGCTGTCCCTTCTTAATAAAGTACCAGTTGCCAGTCTTATTCACCTGGGAAAGGCCTGTATAGGACCAGTTGATCTTACCGTTCTGGACAAAATACCAACCGCCATTATATTGAATCAAATTCGAATAATTCCAGTTAATATTGCCATTTTCTACGTAGTACCAGCCACCGTAGTGATAAACCAGTCCTTTATAGCTCTGGTTCATTACTCCTTTATTGACGTAATACCATTTTCCGTCTGCCTGAACCAGGCCGCTGGCAGACCAGTCGATCACGCCCTTCTTGACGTAGTAGTAAGATCCGGTGTGATTTACCTGAGCCATGGTCGTAATACTTCTATCCAGAAGACCATTCTTGACATAATACCAACCGCCGTTATACTGAACCAGATTTGTACAAGAAGTATCTATCGCACCGTTTTTAAAATAATACCAGTTCCCATTCAGCATATATAAGCCATTGATGGCCGTGTCAACCTGACCCTTTTGTACATAATAGGTTATTCCGCCATTTTTACAGCTTCCCTTATATTGCTTATCCTGAATACCCTTCGTGAAATAGATCAGGCTGTCATTATATTTATACAAACCGCTAAAGCTATCGTATAAACTTCCCTTCCTGACCAAATAAAGGACGCCCTTATATTCAACTACACCACTTTTATCTGTGGCAATTTTTCCATTCTCAATATAATAGAACTTTTCGTCAGACGGATTCTTCAGCATGCCTGTAAAAGAAGCATAGGCATCTCCCGGCCAGGTCGTCTCATCTAAGGGCTTGTTTGCATTGCCGGATGCTGTTTCCTTCAGAAGGTTTATCTTCTCTTCTGCTACGGGAAGACTATTATTTGAAAGAGCCTTATCCGTTTCAGAGATTACGCTTGCTTCTGAACTGTCAGCTGCATCACTTGTTTTGCTTTCTTCGGAAGCAGACTGTATTTCTTCTGAATTCTGCTCTTCTTCTGTATTTTCTTCTGAAACTTCCTGATTCTCACCCGCGCTAAGCTGCTCTTCTGTCGAAGCCTCTGCCTGATCCTGCTGACCTGAAAGCTCAGCCGCACTTACAGAAGTTACTGTAAGTCCAAAGCAAAGAAGCAGGGCAAGTAAAAATGACATTGTTCTTTTTATTTTAGTTTGCATACTCCCTCTTTTCCCGGGATTTCTGATCGAAACCGCCTGTCTGATACTGCCTAACTAAAAAACTGCTTAATCAACAAAATAATCCAGATCTACATTTCCGGAAATACCATTTACACTTCCCTTGCTGGTATACTGCCAGAACTGATAGCTTCCCTTATAGGTGCAGGCTGATTTCCATTCTGCAACCCAGTGATAATAACCACTCTTTGAAGCAAAGTTGCCAAAGAGATCATTGTAATAGCTAACAGAAGCATACAATCCTGTACGATAGCCTGCTGCCTTGATCTGGCTGCAGAAGCGCTCTGCAAAAGCAGAACAGGTAGAAGCTCCCAGTGCCAGCTGGTCATGCATCTCCATATCATAGAAAACAGGAAGTGACGGGCTGTATCCGCTAAGTAAGGAAAGAACATTGCTTGCCTCTGCATCTACTTCATCCATGGACAAGGCCTCGGAATAGAAGTAAATACCATAGGGGATGTCATATTTGATGCAGGCTTCCACATTCTGAACCCAGGTTCTGTCTACCATCTGATTGCCCAATCCATGACCGCAGCGAATGATCGCAAAGCTGATACCATCTGCTTTTACCTTTGCCCAATCGATATTGCCCTGCCAATGGCTGACATCGATTCCTCTGGAGAGCTTACGGGAAGCATCCACAACTCCCTTGGAAACATAGTACATACCACCATTATAACTTGTAAGACCGGTATAACTCCAGTCAATCACACCATTTTTTACATAATACCAGCCACCGTTATGATAAGCCAGACCGGTATAAGTCCAATTCATCCAGCCTTTATTGATATAGTACCAGGTTCCGTTATACTTTGTCAGACCGGTATAGGACCAGTCAATCTTTCCGTTCTTAACGTAATACCAGATTCCCTTGCCATTTACCTGAGCCAGAGTGGAATAGTTCCAGTCGATCTTACCATTATGAACATAATACCAACCGCCGTTATATTTGGTCAGGCCGTTTGCATTCCAGTTCAGGCAGCCCTTCTGCACATAATACCAGCCACCTTTGTAATTTACCAGGCCGGTATAAGAAAAATTCACACGACCCTTTGTTACATAAAACCAACCGTGTTCATTTTTGGCCAGGCCTGAATAAGACCAATTGATCTTACCGTTCTGTACATAGTACCAGGCTCCTTTACCGTTTACCTGAGCCAGGGTGGAATAAGACCAGTCGATCTTACCCTTATGCACATAATACCAGCCGCCATTGTACTGAACCAGATTACTGTAGTTCCAGTTTAAATAGCCCTTCTGGATATAGTACCAGCCGCCATAATGATAAACCAGGCCGTTATGGTTGAAATCAACGATGCCCTTTGCTACATAAAACCAGCCATGCTCATTTTTTGCCAGACCGGTATAAGTACGGTTTAATTTACCATTCTGCACATAGTACCAGCTTCCCTTACCGTTTACCTGCGCCAGAGTACTGTAAGACCAGTCGATCTTACCGTCATGAACATAGTACCAGCCGCCATTATACTGAACCAGATTGTTGTAGTTCCAATTCAGTTTGCCATTTTCTACATAATAGTAGCTTCCGTAATGATAAACCAGATTAGAGAAGGAGCTGTTTACCTTACCGTTTTCAAAGTAATACCAGCTTCCGTCTTCCGCCTTTTCCAGTCCCTTGAAGCTCTCATCCAGCTGACCGTTTTTGATCAAATATAAGCTGCCATTATATTCAATGATCGCATTTGTATCCTTGGAAAGCTTGCCATTCTGAATATAATAGCTTTTTCCGTCTGTCGGATTTTTGAGAATACCGGTAAAATTCGCATATTCCTTACCTGGGAAAGCATCTCCGGAGGCATCCCCGGAAGCTTCCTTTACTTCTTTTTCCTGATCCGCATCGGAAAGAGCTTTTTCCAAGAGAAGATTCGCAGAGGACTTCTGAACAGAAAAACCATTCTCTTCTGTCTGCTGCTCTTCTGTCAAAGATGCATCAGCTGATGCTGTTCCCTCGGTTGCCTCCTGCTCTGTTTCTGTCTTAGGCATAACTGCTGCTTCCTGCGCATAAGCCGGAAGGCTACCCAAGCCTAAGCTCATAGCCATGGCTAAAGACAGAATCAAAGCTTTTGTTTTCTTGAATTTCATTATTTGCTTCCTTTATTCTTAGTTTTTACTGTTTACATAGGCTTCAATGCCGTTTGCAATGCCTCTTGCTACCTTATATCTGTAATCATCCGTTGCCAGGAGCTGATCTTCTGTTGCGTTGGATAAGAATCCTACCTCAACAATTGATACCGGCACCTTGCTCCAGTTGATTCCTGTCATATTGTCAACCTGAGAAATGCCTACCTTTCTGCAGCCTGTCGCATCGGAAAGGCTGTTCAAAATATAATTTGACAAGCTGTAGCTTTCGGAAGCCATAGATCCATTGTAAGGATTGGAGCTTGTCTGGCAAAGCATCGTCGCACCGGAAACGGAATGATTTTCGCTTCCGTCTGCATGAATTCTGACAAATGCTGCCGCATTGGCATTATTGGCGATCTGTGCTCTCTCCGCATTGGAAATATCTACATCATTTGATGTTCTTGTCATTACAACCGTATAGCCATCTGCTTCCAGAATGGACTGCAGCTTCAGAGCAATTGCAAGATTGACACTATATTCTGTCTGCACTGTCACATATCCGGCTGTTCCGGTAGATACCTTTCTCTTCATTACAGAAGAACCGGGGCCAAGAGGCTCTGTCCCTGTATTGATGATAGCCTGATGTCCTGCATCGATTGCAATCACGGCCTTGGATTCATAGAGCTCTCCGGTCGAATGATTAATCTGATACCATTTTCCGTCAGAAAGCTTGAAACGTCCCATCTGCACGTTTCCCTTGATCACATAATACCACCAGGTATTATTCACCTGCGCCTTGCCGCTGTAAGACCAGTCGATCTTACCGTTTTTTACATAGTACCAATTGCCATTGTACTGAACCAGGTTGCTGTAAGACCAGTTAATCTTGCCCTTCTCTACATAGTACCAACCGCCGTTATAATAGGTAAGGCTGCTATACTTCCAGTTCAGGACACCTTTTTCGACATAATACCAGTTGCCGTAATGGTAAACCAGACCGGTGTATTTCCAATTCAGAACGCCTTTTTCGACATAATACCAGGAACCGTAGTGACTAACCAGACCGGTATATTTCCAATTCAAGACTCCCTTATCAATATAATACCAACCGCCATTGTATTTGGTCAGTCCTGTAAACTTTCGGTTCAGGACACCTTTTTCGACATAATACCAGCCGCCATTATACTGAACCAGATTACTGTAATTCCAGTTTAAAACGCCTTTTTCAATATAGAACCAGTTATTGTTATAGTAAGCAAGGCCACTATACTTCCAGTTCAGGACGCCTTTTTCGACATAATACCAGCTTCCCTTATCATTCACACGAGCCAAAGTCGTACAGGACCAATCGATCTTTCCCTTATGGACATAGTACCAACCGCCGTTATACTGAACCAGATTGCTGTAATTCCAGTTCAAATAACCTTTCTGGATATAGTACCAGCCGCCATAATGGTTTACCAGTCCGGAATAACTAAAATCAACAAGGCCCTTAGATACATAGAACCAGCCATGTTCATTTTCTGCCAGGCCGGTATAATTCCGATTCAGCTTACCATTCTGAACACAATACCAGGCTCCCTTACCGTTTACCTGAGCCAGAGTAGAGTAAGTCCAGTCGATCTTTCCATTATGGACATAATACCAACCTCCGTTATACTGGACCAGATTGGATTCGTCTTCCTTTACCGCACCATTCTCGAAGTAATACCAGTCTCCGTCTACGCAGATCAGACCATTTGCTCCTGTATTGACCTGCCCCTTGACAATGTAGTAAGTCTTTCCGTCATTTTCATTCTTCAGAAGGCCTGTATACTCTGCATAACCGTTTCCGGGCCAGGCTGTCTCCTCCGGGTCTACCACACCGGCAGAAGGCTTTGTCTCTTCCGAAAGAAGGGAAGGAGTCGCATCTGCCGATATAAAACTGCTTCCCTCTGTGCCTGGATTGGTCTCGCTTTGATTCATCTCTTCTGCATAGCATCCGATTCCCAGGCTAAGGCTGAGAAGAAATGTCAGCAAAAAGAAGGAAGAAAACCTGCCTAAAAAGTTGCTCTTTTTTTCTTTTTTCATCATTTCACCCACTGTCTTCAAAAACTCAACCTATAGTTTACCTTAAAATAAGGCAAATTTCCATTCCTTTATTATGTTAATCGGCCTTTTTGGCAGTATTGGACAAAAGACTCTGATAGCTCATCCCAGCTATAAAGGCAGCGATGTTCCGCTCAGGATCAAGAATACGCTCTTGTATAGATCGACTCTCGGGCTTTTGTATACTTTACTTATATTAAAAAAGGCTACATATGTAAAAAACCACTAACACCGGCTCTCCGCTTGGCATTAGTGGTTTTAAGTTTTTATTAAATTAAGAAATTCTATTTCTCTTTCTCAAGAAAAATAGCAGCAATACCTTGCTCGATTTAGAAAGATGCTTATGGACGAAGTCCCATACCACCTTCCAGAGTCAGTGTCTCGCCGGACATGTATTTGAAGTCAGGCATTGCAAGCTGAACGCAAACACGTCCGATCTCAAGTTCAGCATCACCATAGTGTCCCATCGGCGGCATCTTAACATTTGCTTTGAATGCGTCCGGATAAGCTTTTTCGAACTGCTCTAACTGTGCTGTCCATGCAAGCGGGCAAACAATGTTTACATTGATACCGTCTTTGCCCCATTCATTTGCAGCTACACGGGAGAGACCACGGATACCTTCTTTGGTTGCTGCATAAGCGCACTGTCCAAAGTTACCGAAGAGACCTGCTCCGGAAGCGAAGTTGATAACGCTTCCCTTTGATTCTGCCAGATATGGATAGCATGCCTTCATATAATAGAATGCTGCATAAAGTCCGGAATACATAGCCAGGTCAAACTGCTCTGTTGTATGATCTGCAAGGGTAACACCGGATGCGGATGCCTGGGCGTTGTTGATCAGAACCTGAATTCCACCAAAGGTTTCTACTGCTTTCTTTACTACCATCTGAGCAGTTGCTTCGTTATCTCCGCCGGCGTGAATATCAGCCTGGATCACCAGAACCTTGATGCCGTATTTCTCTTCCAGCTCAGCCTTCGCATCTTCGAGCTTTTTCATGTTACGACCGGTGATAACCAGGTTTGCACCCTCTTTTGCATAAGCAGTTGCAATACCATAACCGATCGATCCGCAACGTCCATCACTTAATACTGCACGTCCTGCACCTGTGATCAGTGCTGTCTTTCCTTCTAAAAATCCCATTTTTGTATCCTCCTTTTTCTGTATAAGGTGTTTTGTTAGTCTACTATGTATTCTAGCATCTTGCACAGAAAAAGCAATAGAATTCGCTTGTTATTATATTATCTAACTAAAAAGGGATTCCTAGCTGATACCCTGCCGCTATTCTTCTTCACTTTTTATTCATCTAGGGACTTTTCTGCCGTATTTTCTTCCAGTTCTTCCAACTCTTCCATCATACGCATTCCGGCTGTATCCGTTACCGGAAGGGAGAACACAATGGCTCCGGCCTTGGTATTTCTTCCGGCCGCCTTTATGATGGCATTCATGACATCATTCTTCTGATCCCTGCGAACCACAATAAAGGTCATGTCCTTTTCCGGAACCAGGGTGACGCCCATAAACTTTTCTGCCAGCTGGCTTCCGGTTCCCCTTGCATGAATTACCGTTCCGCCGGCCGCATAAACATTGCGGGCTGCCTCCATAATCTGTTCCGAATATCCCTGATTGGAAACTGCGATCAAAAGTTCGTATTTGGTATCCTTCAATCTGCTCTCCTCCTCTTTGACAAAATCCTGACCGCAGGTCAGATAATTCAATTCTTTTTTACCGGCAATACTGCTTAAGGGAATCAAAAAAGCGATTCCAATGCCCGGAATGTCGATCTTCATTTTCAGACGAAGCTTTCTCTTGATCTCCTTCCATTTGGCATCTGTTACGATATGAAACATTACACTTTTTTCCATGCCATCTAAGCCAAAATAATCCAGAATCTCGTCTGAGGCCGTTCCATGCCCAAGAGAAATAAAGCCGACCTCCAGCCCTTCTTCTTTATAAAACTCGGTAAACTTTTTTGCCATCTTGCGACTACTGACAGTCACCTGCATATATAATTTACTCATTCCTATTCCTTCCTATTACTATCTAACGAAACGTTGATGAAATCAGCACTTCTTTAGAGCTCGATAATTGCATCCTCGTCGTAATCCGACAGCTGATGCAGAATATCCTTCTTGGGATGACGCAGTTTATGCATCATGCCCAGAACCTGAATGGTGATCAGAGGTGTCATGGCAACCATGGCAACTACACCAAAGGCATCTGCCACCAGATTTCCTCCGACTGCGACACAGGCTCCCTGCGCTAAGGGCAAAAGGAAGGTTGCCGTCATTGGACCGGAAGCAACTCCACCGGAGTCAAAGGCAATCGCGGTATAGATCTTCGGCACAAAGAAGGAGCTTGCAATCGCTATGGTATAACCCGGAATCAAAAAGAATAAAATCGGAATTCCCGTCAGAACCCTCGTCATTGCAAGGGCAACCGAACAGGCGACACCGACAGAAAGACCTATCTCCATGGACTTTGCAGAAATCGCTCCGTCCGTAATTTCTTCTACCTGATGGTTCAGAACATAAACGGCCGGCTCTGCTTTTACGATAAAGAAGCCGATCAAGGCACCGATTGGTATCAGAAGATAACGATAGCTTTGGGAAGCAAGCTCATTGCCAAGATAAGTTCCGGCCGGCATAAAACCAACATTTGCCCCGGTCAGGAAAAGAACCAGGCCAATATAAGTATAAACCAGACCGATCACGATCTTCGTCAGACTCTTCTTATTTAAATGAAGGCTAATCAGCTGAAAAAGGCCAAAGAAGGCAACGATCGGCAATAGGGATAGAGCAATCTCCGACATATAGGCCGGCAGCTCCTTTACAAACATCTGCCAAAGTTCAACCGAATTGGCAACCTGAATATTTTCGATGGTATAGCTACTGCTTTCCGACGGATGGAAAACCATACCAAGACAAAGAACCGCCAAAATCGGTCCGATAGAACATAAGGCGACCAAACCAAAGCTGTCATTTGCCGCATGCTTATCTCCTCGGATTGCCGAAATACCAACACCGAGAGCCATAATAAAAGGTACCGTCATAGGGCCGGTTGTCACACCACCCGAATCAAAGGCAATCGCCCGAAAATCTTCCGGCACCAAAAACATTAGGATAAATGCTATCGCATAAAAAACTAGAAGTAAATGAGATAAGGGGATTCCCAGAAGCATACGAAGCAGGGCAACTACCAGAAAGATACCAACACCGATCGCAACCGCTATGATCAACAGCTGATTCGGGACAGAGGGGATCAGTTCCACAAGGACCTGCAGATCCGGCTCTGCAATCGTAATGATCACGCCAAGAATAAAGGCCAGAATAACGATAATGATCACATTTTTACTTTGTGTCATTTTGGCACCGACTTTTTCTCCCATCGGCGTCATGGAAATCTCCGCTCCTAAGGTAAAGAGCATCATTCCTACCATAACCAGTACCGCTCCCAGAAGGAAGCTAAGCAAAATACTCGGAGAAAGAGGCACAAGTAAAAAACTTAAAACAAGGACGATGCAGATGATCGGCACAACCGCCACCATCGCTTCGTGCATTTTTTCCTGCATTTTCGGATTCCAAAATTTCAAACGGTCACCTTCCTTTCCTATTACGAAAAAAGCCCGGGCAAAGCCAGAAAGGCCAATGCTCGAAGCTCCAGATTTTCAATGTAGACATTTTCGTTATGTTAACATACTTTCCATATGTCAGACAAGTAAAAAAAAGACTTTCTATCATAAATAGTATTATGGTAGAAAGTCCTAATAATGATAAACAAATGACTTATGCTCTTTTCTTTTTATAAACCACTGTTGTTACCGTAGCGGCTCCAACCAGAAGAAGGAAATATGCTCCCATCTCCTGATCCCCTGTCTTGGGTGAGGATACGCTGCTTACAGAAGAAGCAGAAGTTGTCTTTGCAACTGTGGTGCTTGCTGCAACTGTATTTTTCTTCTGTGCATAGAGAGTGTTATCGGAATTTGCTGTAAGAGAATTGTCTTCTGCTGTATTCCAAGCGACGATTTCGGAATCTCCCTTAGCGCTAACCTTGCTGCTTTCAGCGCTTGCATCGTAGATAACTACCGCTTCGTCCTCTCTTGTATTCTCTGTATATCCTGCATCTTCCGCTTTTGCCTGACTTGCAATCGCTCTGCTAGCAACATTTACTTCGTCAGAAGAAGAATCATTGGAAGAAGTTCCTTCTGTATGACTGGGAGAAATTAAGATCTGCGGTTCATCGACTGAATCATCTACTGTAAAGTTGTCAGTCGATGGGGAAATCAGAATCTCGGAAGCGTCTACTTCCTCATCCACAAAGCTGGCATTGGATGGAGAAATCAAGATCTCGGAAGAGTCTGTTTCCTCATCTACAAAGCTGCCATTGGATGGAGAAATTAAGATCTCGGAAGCATCTACTGTTTCGTCTACAAAGCTATTGGTGGATGGAGAAATCAAAATATCTGACTCTTTTACTGTATCATCCACAAAAGAAGCAGTTGCTGAGGAGCTGGTATCGGTTTCTGCAAATGCCAAGGTAGGTAGCATAACAAGTGACATTGCTGTCACAGCAAAACCGGAACAGACGCATTTCACTGTTCTACTGCTGTTCTTTCTCATGACGTTCCTTTCTCCTTTATTTTTCGTTTCGTTTTCTTGTCTATCTATTTTACCTAGTATTAGCTTTTATTTGATTGAAGTTTAACACCAAAGTTATGATTTTAACGAAACTAACCGCCGAATAGCGGTTTCCAACGGACAAATGGATACGAAAATTCCAGCAAAATCCAAAAAAATCCTAGGCAGAGCATATTGAGCTTATAGCCTTATAGAACAAAACATGTTGACGAAAACCAAAGAAAAAGGCCGAGAATGATTCTGCCGGATCTAAAACACGCTCTCGCTCGGGGAAAAACCCAGCAGATGCT